>USAE01000026.1 GCA_900552655.1 uncultured Clostridium sp. | reverse complement strand
ATTAATAATTATATTTTCTATGCTTTCTGCTAGTTTAAATATTATTTATCCAGTTATAATAGGAAATTTAATAGACAAACTAGGAAGTAATACAAATTTAATATACTATTTTATTATACTCGCACTTATATTCATTTGTCTGTTTTTTAGTAATTTAATTGTTAATTTTACTTTAAGTAGTTATTCTAGTAAACTTTCTAAAAATATTAGAAAATTGCTTTTTAATAAATTGCATTCTTTACCTCTTTTCTATTTAGAAAAGTTTGAAGATGGTGATATTGTAACTATGTTTTCTACAGATATAGAAAATGTATCTAATGGAATTATTCAGAGTTTTTCTAAAATTATAAATGGTATTTTTACTACTATTTTAGCAATTTTTATAATGATAAATTTAAATATTTCTTTAACTATTATTCTTATTTTATTATCATTTATAATGTTTGCTATATCTAAATGTATTATTTCTAGAAGTAATAATATATTTAGAAAAAGATCTAACTTAATAGCTAATTTAAATTCATATATAGAAGAATTTATAACTGGGAAAAAAACTTTTGATAATTATAATTACTCTAGTACAGCTAATAACATTTTTAATGCAAAAAATTCAAAACTTTATGAATATGGTTATAAATCCCAATTTTTTTCTTCATTAGCAAACCCTAGTACTAGATTTGTTAATAATGTTTCATATATTATTATTTCTATGCTTGGAATTGTTTTTTGTAAGAATGGTAAGATTAGTATTGGAAACATATCTACATTTTTAATTTATACTAATTTATTTACTAGACCTTTTAATGAAATATCTTCTATAATAAGCGAATTGCAAATAGCTTTAGCTTCCTTAAAAAGATTATTAGTATTTGTTAATAATAATAATTCTAACTTACCTATAAATTCTAGTACTGTTTTAGGACCAAAACCAAATTATTCTATAGAATTTAAAAATGTATCTTTTTCTTATACACAAAAAACTTTTATTAAAGATTTGAATTTATATATACCAGCTGGTAAAACAGTTGCAATAGTAGGCAAAACTGGGTCTGGAAAAACCACAATAGTTAATTTGTTAAATAGATTTTACGAAATAACTTCTGGTGAAATTTTACTAGATAATATAAATATTAAAAATCTTAATATTTTTAATTTAAGAAAAAATATTGGTATGGTTTTACAAGATAATAAAATTTTTGAAGGCACTATAAAGGAAAACATTGCATATGGAAACCCTAACGCAACATTAGAAGAGATTAAAAATGCTGCTAAACTCTCATTTGCACATTCTTTTATAGAAAAGTTACCACAAGGTTATGACACTTATATTTCTAGTCCAAATATGCTTTCTGAAGGCGAAATACAATTACTAAATATTGCCAGAATTATGCTTATAAATCCTCCTATTTTAATTTTAGATGAGGCTACAAGTAATATAGATTTATTAACAGAAAATATGGTTAAAAAAGCTATTTTAAAACTAACTGAAACTTCTACAGCCATAATTATTGCACATAGGTTATCTACAATAAAAAGCTGTGACTTTATAGTTTTTATAGAAAATGGACGTATTACAGAAATTGGTACTCATAATGAATTAATTACTAAAAAAGGAGATTATTACAATATGTATAAAAGCCAATTTAATATTTAGATATTTAAAATTAATAAAAAGAAAGGCTTAATTGAATTTCCTATCTATTTATTCATTTCGATTTAGCTTTTCTTTTTAAATATATTTATTATTTTATTAAATGCATTATTTTTTGTTGCTTCATTTTTCTTACCATTTGCTATTTCTTCCATTAATTCTTTTCTCTGTTTTTCATTTTCGCACCAATAATTAAAATTTAACAGATTTATCATATCTTTGGTTTCTTTTTTCATTTTTAGCTTTTCTAAAGGTGTTCCTTTAGTATATTTTGGTGTATAAGTATCATCTTTTTTGCTATTTATTAGCTCTCTTAAATCTTCTGGTATTTTATTTCTTCTTTCTTCATCTATACTATCCAAAAAAGCACTAAGCTCTGAATATATTTCTTTACTTTTACCATCCATACTTATACCCCCTTTTACTAATAGCTTAATTTTATCATTATTTTTTGCCTCTTTCAAGTAAAAAATGTGGATTTATTAAATTGTAATAAATCTTACTTTCAAAAGTTCTTTTACTTGTAAACATTTTCTACTAATTTTTAATAAAGCCACATTTATTTTTATATTTATTTCTTCGTTTCTTTTTTCTTATTTGTTAGTTTTTGCAATCTTTCTGCATTTTCCTTTTGATATCCCAAACTTATCCACGCAAATTCTGTTGGTATAAATTCACCATTTCTACTTACGTCTTCTCCCACTTCTATCTCTTTAATTTTTTTATCTTTTCCCATAATATATTCCCCTATAATATATTATGTTTTAAAGGTATTTATTTTATACTACATTTTTCTAAATACTCCCGCTACTTTACCAAGGATTTTACAATCTGGCACTATTATAGGATCCATTGTATGATTTTCTGGTTGTAATCTTATATAATCTTTTTCTTTATAAAATGTTTTTACTGTCGCTTCGTCATCTATTAAAGCTACAACTATTTGACCATTTTCTGCTGTATTTTGTTGTTTTACTAATATATAGTCACCATCTAAAATTCCTGCTTCTATCATACTTTCTCCTCTAACGGTTAGCATAAAGCTTTCGGAATTTCCTACAAAGTCTAATGGAATTGGAAATGTATCTGTAATATTTTCTACAGCTAGAATTGGCGCACCTGCAGTTATTTTTCCTACTACTGGTACATCTACTAATTCTTTACCAGAATATAAATCCTTTGGTTTTCTTATAACATCTTCACCATCTACAACTCTTAACGCTCTTCCTTTTTGAGATTCTTTTCTTATATAACCCTTTTGTTCTAATTTTTCTAAATACCCATGTACTGTTGCTGTTGAATTTAAACCTACAGCTTTACATATTTCTCTTACAGATGGTGGGTATTGATTCGCTTTTATTTGTTTTGATATAAAGTTTAAAATTGCAACTTCTCTTTTATTCAAATCACTTTTATCTTTTTTCACTTACTACGCCTCCATTTTATTTTATAACATACTATCATATGATTTTTTGTTTGTCAAACAAAATTTCGTTTTTTATTAATAAAATCTTTTATTTAATATATCTTTCTTATACAGCAAGAAACCTTCTTAGCTTATGCTAAAAAGGCTTCCCTACTTTTTTAAATTATTGGAGTGTTTTCATCTTCTTGCAAGATATATACATCAATTATTGCATTTATTACATCTTCCATGCTTTCTATCTTTTCTTCTTGTTGTTCAATCTTTTGCTCTAAGGCTTCTCTTTCTTTTTTAGTAATCTCATCACCATTTTCGATTCTAGAAAAAACCATACTTGATATTATCATATATGCAAATAATATTATTCCCATTATGATTGTTTCTTTATTATACTTTTTTTCCTCTAGATTTAGATATTTTTCCTCTAATTCTTCACGTGAAAGTTCTTCGAATTCTTCATGTCTTTCTATATCCCATAAAAGATCATCTCTTGTCCAATCTGAGCAATATAAGCTCTTAAAATATTCTTTTAGTTCTTCATCTGAAAAAGTTTGAATATCTTTTAATAAAACTTTCATTTCTGGAAATGGTGATTTAGAGTTAATTTCTTCTATCTTATCTAACATTTCCTCCCGAGTATATTTCGAGAAATCTGTGTAGGAACGAACAATTTCCTTCAGTTCCTCTCTTGTCATTTTTTTATACTTATTCATACTAATCTCCTAATTCTACTGCTTTTTTAAAATTTTCGTAGTATTCTTCTACGAATTTGTCTACTTGTTCTGTTGTTTCTGGATTTCTCGTTTCTACGTATTCATATAAAAAATAATTAAATTGTCTAATTAGATTCATTTTATCTTCTAATGTTCCTTTGTAAGAAAGTGTTTCATCTTTTGCTGTTTTTACATATCTTCCTACAATGTTGTTGATAAGATTAAAGTCTTGCTCTACTGCCCACCCCCGTTCGACTGCTTCGATTATAACATCTCCAATTTCTTCATATGCTATTGGTAAACATACCTTTAGCAAGAATAGCTTTTCGCTATTCTTTTTTCTCGACTTTTCCATTCTTTAAAGTCTCCTTTCTATTTTTTATCTTACATATTATATCATAATTAACATAATTTTGAAAGCCTTTATTATTAAAAAAAAGCGAACCTAAGATTTTCTAACAAATGTAAATTCTAAGAAATCTAAGGTTCGCTATAATTCTCTAGTACAGAAAGTTCTCCTACTAGGAGAACTTTCCTACTATATAAAAAACGAGAACCCAACTATTGTTGAGCTCCCGCTTCTGTCTGGTAGGAAACCTCCGTATCTACAAAGGGATCCTACAAGGAGTTCCAGAAGAACTTAGCTCCTTAAGTTTCTGCTTAAGGATTTCATTCTCCTGTTCCTGTAGGTAGATGGTTTCTTGCTGGTTCTGCGACATCTCAAGAACACTCTGCAATGTTTCCTTCTGGATCGCAATAGTCATCTGTTGGATGACTACCTCAAATACCAGAACAACTACGAGAATCACGCACACCAACTTCTTGTTCATGGCCATTTTGTTCCTTTCTCTTGACCATTAACAACCTGCAAAAACTTTTACTTTCCTCCTTACTTGAGCTTTACATCGTTAAATGCATGCTCGTTCCTAATTAATAATGCACTTATTATTATAGCATAATATTTGCTTTTTTACAATAATTTCCTTAAATTACTTGAACTACATACAAAATTATGTTAAACTATGTGTAGTTTAATATAAATGTTAATAAGAGATTAGTAACATATTTAATTTTTTTAGAGAATTTACGGTTGGTGCAAGTAAATAAAATTTATATGCGAATCTACTCTTAAATGTTTTTAGCGAAAGCTAAACTGTAAGTTAGGCAGTTATCCTACTAATCGAGAGTATTATTTTATAGTAACTTAAGGTGGCACCGCGGATTATATTCGTCCTTATATTTTATATAAGGACGTTTTTTGTTTTTTATACAGTCTAGCTTTAATTTTATTTAGGAGGATTATTTTATGGAAAAAGTAAAAATTGGAAAAATTTATCGTCATTTTAAAGGGAATTATTATTTTGTAGAAAATATAGCTTGTGACTCGGAAACTAACGAAAGAATGGTTGTTTACAAACCATTATATGAAAGAGAAGATGGAAATTATATTTGGGTTAGACCAGAAAAAATGTTTTTAGAAGAAATTCCAGAAAGACCTGATAACATTACAGGTCAAAAACACAGGTTTGAATTAGCCCAAGATTTATCTATAAATTACATAAAAAAATAATAGGGGGAATCATTATGATAGATATTAAATTTTTAAGAGAAAATCCTGAAATTGTAAAGGAAAACATTAAGAAAAAATTTCAAGACAATAAGTTAGTTTTAGTTGACGAAGTAATCGACTTAGATAAAAAATATAGAGCAAGTCAACTTGCTGGTGATGAATTAAGAAACAAAAGAAAAACATTAAGCGCCGAAATTGGTACTTTAATGAAAAATGGTCAAAAAGAAGAAGCTGAAAAAATAAAAACTCAAGTTCAAGACATTAATAATCAATTAGAAGAAAATGAAGCTTTAGAAAGTAAATATGCTGAAGAAATTAAAGTTAGAATGTTTAAAATTCCAAATATTATGCATGAATCTGTTCCTATAGGAAAAGATGATAATGAAAATGTTGAAATAGAAAAGTTTGGCGAACCTCTAGTTCCAGATTATGAAATTCCATTCCATGGTGAAATTTTAGAAGCTCTAAATGGATTAGACTTAGATAGCGCTAGACGTGTTGCAGGTCAAGGTTTTTATTACTTAATGGGTGATGTTGCCAGATTACATTCTGCTGTTTTAACATATGCAAGAGATTTTATGATAAATAAAGGCTTTACTTATTGTATTCCACCTTTCATGATAAGAAGTGATGTTGTAACTGGTGTTATGAGCTTTGAAGAAATGGATGCAATGATGTACAAAATTGAAGGTGAAGATTTATACTTAATTGGTACAAGTGAACATTCTATGATTGGAAAATTTAAAGATCAAATTTTGAAAAAAGAAAATATGCCATACACAATGACATCTTATTCTCCATGTTTTAGAAAAGAAAAAGGCGCTCATGGTTTAGAAGAACGTGGTATTTATAGAATTCATCAATTTGAAAAACAAGAAATGATTGTTGTATGTGAACCAGAAGATTCTTGGGATTGGTATAACAAAATGTGGTCATATACTGTTGAATTCTTTAGAAGTATGAATATTCCAGTAAGAACTTTAGAATGTTGTAGTGGTGACCTAGCAGACTTAAAAGCGAAATCTTGCGACGTAGAAGCTTGGAGCCCAAGACAAAAGAAATATTTTGAAGTTGGAAGTTGTTCTAATTTAACAGATGCACAAGCACGTAGATTAGGAATTAGAATAAAAGGCGAAAAAGGTAATTATTTTGCTCATACATTAAATAATACTGTAGTTGCTCCACCACGTATGTTAATTTCAATTATGGAAAATAATTATATGCCTGATGGAAGTGTAGTTATTCCAGAAGTTTTAAGACCATACATGGGTGGACTAGAAAAGATAGAAGTAAAATCTAAATAACGTCTTAATATAGCTAAAAACTTTAAAAATAGAATAATAGCTATAATATAGTATATTTAGAAGTAAGGAGAATTTTTATGATAGTAAAAGAACCAAAATTTGAAATTTCTGCTGTTGGTCCAAAGCAATATCCTTCAACAAATTTACCGGAAGTTGTATTAGTTGGTAAATCTAATGTTGGTAAATCTTCGTTTATAAATACTTTAATTAATAGAAAAAAACTAGCAAAAACCAGTAGTGAGCCTGGCAAAACCAGACAAATAAATTTTTACAATATAGATTCTAAATTTTATTTTGTAGATTTACCTGGATATGGCTACAGCAAAATGTCAAAAAAAGAACAGGTAATTGTAGGAAATTTTATAGAAGAATATTTGCATAAAAGAAAACAAATTTCATTAATAATATTTTTAGTTGATATAAGACATAAACCTACAGAAAATGATAAACTTATGTATAATTATATAATTAGTAGTAAAATTCCATTTATAATTATTGCTAATAAGGCAGATAAAATTGCTGTAACTAAAGTTGATAAAGCAAAAGAAGATATACAATCTGTATTAAATCCTATTGGTGATATTACTACTTTGCCTTTTTCTTCTGAAAGAAAAATTTATACAGAAAGTGTGTGGGAAGAAATAGAAAAATATATTTTTTAATTCTTATTAAAATTATTATATTCTCATGAAAATAGCCGAGAGTTTTTATAACCCTCGGCTATTTTATATGCTAATTTAACATATTAAAGTACGGAATAAGTTGGTCGTTTCCCTTCTTTCTGTGTTTCTATTATTATATTTTCACTTACTGCCTGTTTTATATTTTCTTGCAGTTCGGAATCACTCATAGATATTTCATACTTAATTGATTCTTTTGTTTGTGGTTTCCCTTTTAAGAATAAAAATACCCATAATCTCCATCTTGGATTGATAAAATATCTTCCACCTTTAAATTCCTCGTCAAATGTTATCACTTCCAATTCGCTCAGAGTTCTTATTATTCTTGTTAAATCTTCTTGAGCTTCTCCTATAAATTTTTTTTGCGCTAAACTCACAACAAAACTTCCTTTGCCTGGAAAGATATATCGGAGTACGTCCAAGTTTCGTTCTTTTGAAAATAACTCTTTCATTATTTTCAATTTTTCTTCTACAGTTAATGTAATATTGCTTGATTCCTCTTGAATCTGCTCTTCCACATTTAATATAGACTCACTACTTGGCTTCTCTTGGACCTGTACCTCCACTTTTAACGTAGGCTCACTGCCGGACTCTTCCTGCTCCTGTTCTCCAGCATTTGACATATGCTCACTGCTGTTTTTTTCTTGTACTTGTTCTGGATCTATATGTCCATATTTCTTATCTTCGGTTCTAACTAAAAATTTACTTTTCAAGTATATAGACCTTATTACTCCGGCAACAGTTGGATATTTAAGCCCTGTAATGTCAGACACTTCTTTAATTGTAAAAAACTTGTTTTCGTTTTCTTTAAAGAAGTCTCTAACAATTCCACTTGGAGTTTTATTTATCACATTTGAAACTTGTTCTTTCTGCTTATCTTGTGTATTTTGTTTTTCATGTGTTTCTGCATCAATTACACATGATTTTTCCACTTTTGGCAAATCTTCGTCCGTAGGCTTTGGTTCTTCTTCATACCTAAATTCAACCGAACCAACAAGATTCTGATGTAATAAGCTTAGAAAAATTTTGATAGTTTCATCCTCTTCGTTTAATGAAATTATCAATTCGCCATCTATGCGAATAGTTAAATTTGTTATATTAAATAAAGCGTTTAATATAACGTTTTGAGCTTTTTGCTCCCGAGTAGAAATTATTATCATATTATTCCCCTTTTATAAAATCACAGTTAACGAGTTACAATCTTCTTTTCTGTACATCATCCTTTCTTTTAATAAACTCTTATTTAAAGATTAGCAAAACTTAGAAGTCTTAAACATTTTAGCATAATTTCGCTACATTCTCAAGTTAAAAGTTGTTCCTAAATTTGCTCTATTGCAAAATTTTAGTCATATCATAATTCTTTACTACAGAAATTTCTCCTGCCAGAAAAGATTTCCTACTATGCAAAAAAAGAAAGTATAACACAAGTATTTGTGCCTACTTTCTTTTTAACGCTTTAGAAATATATCTAAATCTTTAATTCATTTTCTTCGTTATCATTTTTAAAGCCTTTTGCCTTTCAACTAATATAAAATGTCCACATCCTTCGCATTTTAAGCCAAAGTCTATACCAACTCTTGTTATTTTCCACAATTTACTTCCACATGGGTGTGGCTTTTTAGTTCTTACTATATCTCCTACATTATATTCCATTATAACACCTCTGTTGCTTTCACTATTACTCTTTCCTTTGAATCATCTGTACAAGTTATTAATGTAATATCTTTTCTCCCATTTGTTAGTGGGCTAGTTGGCGTCATATCATCTTCTGTAACATTATATTTGTTATAAACAGTATATTTTACCATTCTTCCCTTTGTGTCTGTAATTTCTATTATATCACCATTAGTAAGAGTTGGGACTTTACTAAAGAATTTTTTATTTCTATAATTATGACCAGCTATACAAAAATTACCAACTTCGTTTGGATCAGCTCCCCAAAACTTAGTAGGAGCTTTTTTTAGTAATTCTTCTGTTGTGTCTGAAAGAATTGGATAATATATATTAATTTTTGGAATCCTAATAGTTGCTATCGGTTTATATACATTTCCATCTGAAGTTACAAACTCCTTATTTAATACACTTTTTGTTTCTTCGTCTAAGTTTAAGTTTTCTACCTCTGCATCTTCTGCTATAGTATTTACATCATTATTCAGCATTACAACTAGCTTATCTTGAGTTTTTGTTGTTTGGTCTTCTCCCACTATATTTGCTTGTGCTAATATATCTTGTGAAACAGCTTCATCTTTGTTTTTATTGTACTCTGCATATATGTAATAAGAAGATAAGACACAAACTATTACAAGTGAAATAAAAAATTCGAATTTGTAAACTTTCTTTTTTCGCTTTATTTCCGGTGTTATATACAATTTTTCCGTGACCAGAATTTGATTCATGTTTACCTCCCTTTCTTATCTTTTATACAAAATTATTATATCATTTTAATATATCTTTGGCAATAATAATTTAGCTACTAAATTATTTAGTAATTGTTAATTGAATATAGACAATTTTCATTTTGCTCACTTTTAATTAGCAATTACAATTTTTTAATACAGTTCATTCGCAATTTTTGCAAACTCTTCAATTGTTAATTTTTCACTTCTTATTTTTTCATCTATATTAAACTTATGTAATATATCTAATAAATTTTCTTTATTAGATATTCCATTATTTGTTAATGAATTCATTAATGTTTTTCTTCTTTGTAAAAATGCAACTTTTATTAAATTAAAAAATGCCTTTTCATTTTTTACAAATACTGGTGGACTATTTCTAATTTTTATTTTTATTACTTCAGATATTACAGAAGGTTCTGGTATAAAAGATGTTTTTGGAACTTCTAATATTTTTTCGGTTTCACCATAGTAATACACCGCATATGTTATTGCACCAGTATTTTTACCGCCTGGAATTTCTGCTAAACGATCTGCAACTTCTTTTTGGATCATTACAGTTATGCTATCTACCATTACTTTATTTTCTAATAATTTCATTATTATTGGTGTTGTTATATAATATGGTAAATTAGCTACTATTTTAGCACTTTTTAAATTGTATTCTTTTTTTGCCTTATTTATTATTTCATCTAAATCAACCTTTAGTATATCATTATTTATAACTTCAAAATTATCATATAAAAAGAATCTTTCTTCTAATATTTTTATCATTCTTTCGTCTAATTCTACACAAATCACTCTTCCTGCCTTTTCTAACAAATATTTTGTAAGCGTTCCAAGCCCTGGACCTATTTCTATTACTAAATCATCTTTTTCTATATTAGATTTTTCTATTGCTGTTTCTATAACATTTTCATCTACTAAAAAATTTTGTCCTAAATTTTTATTTGCTTTTATATTATATTTTTCCATTAAAAATTTTGTTTCATTATATAAATTCATATTTTATCTCCATTTTCTAAGAATTTCCTTTATATTATAGCAAGTCTGCTAGAATTATGTCAAATTCTTTGTTTAAAAATATATATTCTTATTGATTTTACAAAATACTTAATATAAAATATATTAAGTATTTTATATTAACGGGATTTTAAGTACCATCCCCAACGAAGGTGGTCCCTTAATCCCTATTAAAATTTAGGTGATTTTATGAAAAAGAAAAATAATAAATTATATAAATCTGCTAATAATAAGTTTTCTACTAATTTATTAGCTGTAAAGAAGTTTAGAATTGTACTTGCCTCTTTGCTTATAATATTTTTGTTACTACTAATTAGGCTTATTTGGCTTCAATTTGTTCAAGGTCCTGCATTAAAGGAAAAAGCATATAATCAGCAAACTACAGATCAAATTATAAGTACTAGCAGGGGAACTATTTACGATTCTACTGGAAAAACCTTAGCAATTAGTACACCCACAGATACTGTAACAATTAATCCTAAAAAAATAGTTGCAAATACTCCAGAAGAAACTAAAGCTAAGAAAGAAAAAGTTGCAAAAGCTTTTTCAGATATTTTCGAATTAAATTATGATGAAACTTTAGGAAAAGTTAATAGTACTTCTAATGTTCAAACTATAGCAAAAAAAGTTGATAAAACTAAAATTGATGAATTAAAATCTTGGATGGAAGAAGAAAAAATAAGTACTGGTATAAATATAGACGAAGATACAAAAAGAGTTTATCCTTACAACAATTTAGCTTCTAACTTAATAGGCTTTTGTGGTACAGATAATACAGGTATTCAAGGAATAGAAGATAGTTGGAATAAAGTTTTGCAAGGTACTCCGGGTAAACTAACAACATCAACAGATGCAATTAGGGAAGAAATTCCAGATAGTAACCAAACTTATATTCCTGCGGAAAATGGTAGTGATATTGTCTTAACATTAGATTTTAATATTCAAACTATTTTAGAAAAATATTTAAAACAGGCTGTCGAAGAAAACCATGCTGACAGTGGTACAGTTGTTGCATTAGCACCTAGTACTGGAGACGTTTTGGGAATGGCGTGTTATCCAGATTATAATTTAAATACTCCATTCGAACCAAATACAGATGAATTAAAAAGTACATGGGACAAATTAGACTCTGCTACACAGTCTAACGAATTATACAGTATGTGGAAAAATGATGTAATTTCTTCACCTTATGAACCTGGTTCACCATATAAGTTAATAACTGCTGCTGTTGCTTTAGAAGAAAATATTACATCTGAAGATGTTGCTGGTGATTTTTACTGTGATGGTGTTTATGTTGTTGCAGATAGAAAAATTAGCTGTTGGACACAAGGTCATAAAGGCACTAAAACATTAAGACAAGCTCTTCAAGTTTCTTGTAACCCTTCACTTATGCAGTTGGGTCAAAGAATAGGTGCTCCTACATTATATAAATATTATGAAGCATTTGGCTTTTTTAATAAAACTAATATAGATTTGCCTCAAGAAGCTAGTAGTACATATTGGGAACTAGAAGATGTCAACGATGTAGAACTTGCAACCATGTCTTTTGGGCAAAGATTTACCATTACACCTATCCAATTAGTATCTGCTATTTCAGCAATAGCTAATGATGGAGTTTTAATGAAACCAAGAATTGTAAAACAAATTATAAACCCAGAAACTGGCACTACTACAGATATAGAACCTGTTCAAGTAAGACAAGTTATTTCTAAATCTACTTCTGAAAGAATGAGAGATTTAATGAAATCAGTAGTAGACGATGGTTCTGGAAGACTTGCTAAAGTTGAAGGTTATTCTATAGGTGGTAAAACTGGTACATCTGAGCCACAAGCTGGGCGTGAAGATGAAGGTTATATTGCTTCATATGTTGCAATTGCTCCTACCGAAAAGCCAGAAATTTGTTTACTAATGGCTATACATAACCCAAATCCTAATGGACAAGGTAGTCACCAAGGAGGTCAAGTTTGTGGACCTGTAATCTCTCAAATGTTAACTGAAATTTTACCTATCTTAGGTATAAATTCTAGCAACATACAAACTCCTACATCTCCTGTAGAAGAAAATACAAGTTATGTAACTGTTCCAGATATTAGAAATAAAACTGTTACAGAAGCAGAAAAAATATTAAAACAGGCTGGTTTTAATACAAAAATTAATATTAGTGGTGATAAAAATACAACATTAATAACAGACCAAAATCCAAAGCCTGGTTCTAGCATTCCTAAAAAATCTATTATAGTTTTATATTCAGCAGAAAATGATACAAGAGTTTCGGTAAAAGTACCAGATTTTAAAGGTAAATCACTTTCACAAGCAGAGAACATGGCTAAAGCTAATAATATAAATATTACTTCCGAAGGTTCTGGCACAGTTGTAAGCCAAAGTATAATGGTAGATACTGCTGTTGAAGAAGGTACAATTGTAAAATTAATATTATCTACTGACAATGACGGAACAAACCAATAATTTTTAATAAATTAATTTTAAACTAAAAAAATTATTCTAAATAAAAGCGTACTATAGATTTATAATACAAATTTTCTATAGCACGCTTATTTTTTGTGTATTTACTAAATTATATTTCTTGTTTTAATTTATAGTCATATACCACCTTTCCAAATTTAAGCTCATTAAATTTTTTCTGAATTTCTATTATAACAATTGGTGCTACAGAAATTCCTAAAGTTATTAACCATTGAATAGAATTTAATTCTGTTAATTTAAATAACTCTGCTAAAGTTGGTATAAATACTATTCCTAATTGCAATACTGTTCCTAATAAAAACGCTCCTATTAAATATTTATTTTCTAATATTCCAACTTTAAATATTGATTCTTCACTTTTTACATTAAAACTATGTATTAACTCTAACATTCCTAGGCTTATAAAAGCCATTGTTCTTGCAACTTCTATTCCATAATATTTGTTTCCTATAAAAAAGGCTAATATTGTAAACATTCCAATCATAAAACCTTCCGATACTATTTTGCCCATTAATCCATCTGCAAATATGCTCTTTTTAGCATCTCTTGGTGGTCTATTCATTATATCTTTTTCTGGTGGTTCTAATCCTAATGCTATTGCTGGCAATGAATCTGTAACCAAATTTACCCATAATAGTTGTATTGCAAGTAATGGTGACTTTACACCTAATAATAATCCAACAAAAATTGTAACTATTTCTCCTATATTTGTGGCAATTAAAAAATGAATTGCCTTTTTTATGTTATCAAATATATTTCTTCCTTGCTTTACTGCACTAACAATGGTAACAAAATTGTCATCATTCAAAATCATATCTGCTGCATTTTTTGCAACATCTGTACCCTTTAGCCCCATTGCAATTCCTATGTTAGATTTTTTTAGTGCTGGTGCATCATTAACTCCATCACCTGTCATTGCAACTACAGCTCCCGTTTGTTGAAAGGCCTTAACAATTCTAACTTTATGTTCTGGCGTAACCCTTGCAAAAACTGAATAACTCATTATCTCTTTTTCCAATTTGCTATCTGGAATTTTGTCTAATTCTTCTCCTGTTATTGCAAGTTCTCTGCCTTTTAATATTTCTAAATCCTTTGCAATTGCTTTTGCTGTAGTTATATGGTCTCCTGTAATCATTACTGTTTTTATTCCTGCTCTTCTACACGCTAACACCGCTTCTTTTACACCTTTTCTTGGTGGATCTATCATTCCAATTAAACCTATAAAGGTTAAGCCTCTTTCTATAAAATCTGATGTTATTTCTTTTGGCATTATATCTACATCTAAATATGCTACTCCTAATACTCTTAAAGCATTTTGAGCCATTTTTTCATTTTTACTTTTTATATTACTTAAAAATCTGTCACTTATTTTATTTATATTATTGTTTTCCTCATAATTTTCACATATATTTAATAATATTTCTGGTGCACCTTTTGTTATAATTCTATATTTTCCATTTTCTAGCTCATTTACTACTGTCATTAATTTTCTATTGGAATCAAATGGTATTTCGTATATTCGAGGCAATACTTTATTTTTATTTTCCTTAATTGCCTCTTTTACAATTGCAACTTCTGTTGGTTCACCTGCTACTTTTCCTTCTACTACCTCGCAATTACAACATAATGCTCCATATTCTAACACTTTTGACTTATCTCCTATAATTTCCACAACTTTCATATTATTTTCTGTAAGTGTACCTGTCTTATCTGAGCAAATTACTTTACTACTTCCTAGTGTTTCTACTGCAGGCAATTTTCTTATTATCGCATTTCTTTTTGCCATTTTTGTTACCGCTATAGAAAGAATTATAGTTACAATTGCTGGAAGTCCCTCTGGTATTGCTGCAACAGCTAATCCAACTGATGTCATAAACATTTCTACTGCAGATATTTTCTTTATAATTCCTATTAAAAAGATTAATGCACAAATTGCAATACATGCAATTCCTAGCACTTTTCCAACTTCTTCTAACTTTTTTTGTATTGGTGTTGTAGGTGCTTCATTTTTTATTATCATATTTGCAATTTTTCCTACTTCTGTCCCCATTCCTATATTGGTTACTATTCCTTCTGCATGTCCATTTACCACAGCAGTGCTCGCAAAAGCCATATTAATTCTATCACCTAGTGCAACTTTTTCGTTTTCGAATAATATATTTTCATCCTTTTCTACTGCTTCTGTTTCACCTGTTAAGCTAGCCTCTTCTATTTTTAAATTATATGTATTTATTAGCCTAATATCTGCTGGAACATAGCAACCTGTTTCTAAAATAACAATATCTCCTGGAACTATATCTTCTCCATTTACAGTAAAAACTTTTCCATTTCTTCTAACTTTAGCAATTGGAGCAGACATTTTCTTTAAAGCTTCTATAGATTTTTCTGCTCTATTTTCTTGTATTAATCCAATAATTCCATTAAAAATAACTATAGCAATAATTATTACAGAATCAAAGTAATCTCCTGTTCCTTCAAAATAACTTACCAGTGCAGAAATTCCTGCTGCTAATATTAAAATCATTATCATAAAATCTTTAAATTGAGCTAAAAATTTTACTAATAAACTTACTTTTTTACCTTCTTCTATTTTGTTTTTACCAAATTCCTCTTGTCTTATTTTTACATCTTCTTCACTTAGACCTGTCTTTATATTTGTCCTAAGTTCTTTTGCGGTTTCTTTAATATTTTTTGTATGCCACATATAAATCTCTCCTTTGTATAGTTTATTAATTTATATGCTTGTATTTATTTTTTTATTACAACCTTTCACCTATTTTTAATGTTTACATATTATGTATAGAGGTGATATGATGCTATTTACTATTATTCTTCTAGCTTTATCTGTTAGTATAGATGCTTTAGGAATTGGAATTACATATGGTCTTAGGAAAACATCTATATCTACTCCTGCAAAATTTATATTGTTTATTGTATCTTTTGCTTTTGTATGTATTTCTGTTTCGTTTGGATATTTTCTAGCTTCTCTTTTTCCTACTAATATAATAAAAATTATTAGCGTAATTCTCCTATGTTTAATGGGATTTTTAATTATATATGAATCAATGAATACTAATGAAAAAAAAGAATACAAAAGTCACAAAATATTTTTAAAACCGTTAGGTATTACTATACAAATTATTAGAAATCCAATTTCTTCTGATTTAAATAACTCTAAAATTATAGAAAAAAATGAATCTATTTATTTGGCTTTTGCCCTTTCTTTAGATTCTATTTGTGTTGGGATTACAAGTTCTTCTTTTGGAATATATAGTTTGCTGTTTCCTATATTAGTTCCTCTTTTTCAATTTTTATTTTTAAATGTTGGGATTATTCTTGGAAAAAAAATAGTTTTATATAATACTTCTATAAAAAAGTGGAATATCTTGTCTGGAATTTTATTAATTATAATTGGGATTTTAAGAATTTTTTAAATAGATTTCTCAAATATTAAAAAAATCTCGATGCTTGATATTGTTGCATCGAGATTTTATTTATTTAATTAACCGGGTTTTTTAAGACCGTCCCAAAACCCCAATTTTGGGTTATTTAAGTTTCATAGAAAGTAACTTACTTATTCCGTTTTCTTCCATTGTTATTCCATATACAGTGTCTGCTGCTTCCATTGTTCCCTTTCTATGTGTTATTACTAAGAATTGTGTATATTGTGCAAATTTCTTTAAATATTCTGCATATCTATTAACATTAACATCATCTAAGGCTGCTTCTATTTCATCTAATACACAAAATGGTGCTGGGTTTATTTTTAATATTGCAAATAATATTGCAATTGCTGTAAATGCTTTTTCTCCTCCAGATAGTAATGTCATATTTTGTAGTTTTTTTCCTGGTGGTTGTACTCTTATGTCTATTCCACAATTTAGAACATCTTCTTCATTTTCTAATATTAATTCTGCTTTTCCTCCACCAAATAATTCTGTAAATACTTCATTAAAATTTTTGTTTATAAGTTTAAACTTATCTTTAAATTGTGTTTTCATTATATTTATCATTTCAGAAATTACATTTTTTAGTTTAGACATAGAATTTTCTAGGTCTAGCCTTTGCTCACACATAAAGTCATATCTTTCTTTTAATGTTTGGTATTCTTTAATAGAATCTATATTTATACTTCCTAAATCTCTAATTTGTGTTCGTAAATAATTAACTTCCTTTTGTGTTTTAGCTTGATCTGTTGTTTTTGTAAATCCATCTGCATTATTAGGAGTTAATTCGTATTCTTCCCACAATTTGTTTACTACATCTTCTAAATCTTGTGATGTTTTATTTTTCTTTATATCAATTTTTACTAATTGCTCTTTTATATCTTGCAATCTTGTAAATTGCTCTTCTATTTCTTTTTCTATTTTTTCTAAATAAGTATTTTTTTCGTTTTTGTTATTTTTTAATTCTTCTATTTTAGATCCACTATTTTTTACATTTTCTTTTATTTTAACAATATCATTTTGTAATTCTTCTATCTTAGCTTTTAAGCTTTCCTCTTCTTGTTTATTTTTTTCTATTTGTTCTTTCTTAGCCTCTAAACTTAAGGTATTATTTTTTATATCTATTTTTATTCTTTCTGTAATTTCATCTATTGACATTTCACTCTCTTCAAATGATGATACAGATATTTTTAAGTTTGTTATATCCATGTTTAAATTATCTATATATGTTTGATCATCTTTATTAACTCTAACAAATTCTTCTACTTCTAAATTTAGTTTTTGAATTTCTTCTTCTAAATTTTCTAAGTTTTCTATTAATTGTTTCTTATGTTCTATAATTTCTGTTTTTTGTTTATTTAAGTTTTCTATTTCTTGTTTTGTTTTATCCATTCTGCTAACTAATTTATCTACATTTTCTACTATTAGCTCTACTTTTTGTTTTTGTGTAGCATATTCTATATCTATTTCTTGTAGATTACTTTCTAAGCTTTCTATTGTTTCTAATAAGTCTTCTATACTTTCTATGTATTTTTCTTTTTCCTCTTCTTTATTCTTTATTTTTATATTTAAACTCTTTAATTCTTCCTTTAGAGCTTCTATTTCTCTACTTCTTCCTAATATATTTACCGTTTTAGCTTGTACAGAACCACCTGTCATAGCTCCAGAAGAATTAATTATATCTCCTTTTAAAGTTACAATTCTAAATGAATAACTGTTTTTCTTAGCTACAGCAACTCCTGCTTCCATATCTTCTACTATTACTGTTCTACCTAATAAATTTTTAAATATTCCGTCATATTTATTGTTGTATTCAACTAAGTCTGAGGCAATTCCTATTACACCTTTAATATTTAAATGTGCCTTTTCTAATTTTTTACCATTAACTGCAGAAATAGGTAAAAATGTTACTCTTCCTAAATTATTATTTCTTAAGTATTCTATTAATCTTTTGGCATCTTGTTCTGTTTCTGTAACTACATTTTGAAGACTTGCACCTAATGCCATTTCGATTGCAATTTCATATTCTTTTTTAACATTTATTAAATTTGCTACTACATCATGTAATCCTTTTTTTAATTCTTCGTTTACTTCTGCAGATTTAAGCAAAGATTTAACACTTTTTGTATATCCTTCTTTTTCCTTTTCTGTTTCTTCTAAAAACTTTAATCTAGATTCTTTTATTCTAATCTCTTGCCCTAATTGATTTATTTGTAATTCGTATGTTTTTATTTTATTATCTGCTTCTATCTTCTTATTTTCTATTTCACTTAAATCATTTTTTATTTTATTTCTTTTGTTTTCGATATCTAAAAAGTTTTGCTCTATTTCACTTTTCTTTAATCTAGATTGGTCTAATTCCGAAATTGTAAGATCTAATTCTTCTGTTTTTGACTTAACATTTTTTATTATAGAATCCACTTTTACATCTTGTGTATTTATTTCATTTTGCATTTCGTATTTATTGTCTGTATTTTCTTCTATTATTCTCTTTTTGTTTTCTATCTCTAACTGTTTACTAGATAGTTTTGTTGTTAATTTACTTAACTCTTCTTCTTTTTCTTTTAATTCTTTTTCGAACTTTTCTTTGTTATTATATAAATTTTCTTTTTTAGCTATCTTTTGTTTTTCTTCTTCTTTTAGTTCATTTATTTTTTCATTTAGTTCATTTATTTCTGTTTCATATCTTATATTATTTTCTTTTATATTATTAATTCTTTCTTCTGAAACATTTATATTAGAATTTATTTTCTCTATTTGGTTTGTGCTTTCGAAACCAATATTTTGCATTTTCTCTATTTCTTCTATTAAATTATTTATTTCCAATTTTAAATTGTTTTTTTCTTCGTTTTTTAGCTTTTGACTGTTTTCTTCACTTTCATATGTTGCATTCATAATTTCTTCGTCTGCAGTTATTTTTTCTAATCTTTCTTTATACAAATCTATATTATATAAAAACAGACCTACTTCTATTCCTTTTAGTTCTTCTCTTAAACTTAAAAATTTCTTTGCCTTTTCAGATTGAATTTTTAATGGCTCTATGTTGTTTTCTATTTCTGCTAATATATCATTTATTCTTAATAAATTTAATTTTGCTCTTTCTAATTTCTTTTCTGAATCTTCTTTTCTTGAACGATATTTTACAATTCCTGCTGCCTCTTCAAAAATATGTCTTCTGTCTTCTGACTTATTGCTTAATATTTCATCTATTTTTCCTTGTCCTATAATAGAATAACCATCTTTACCTATTCCTGTGTCCATAAATAATTCTAAAATATCTTTTAGTCTACATGGTGTTTTATTTATAAAATATCCCGTTTCGCCAGTTCTATATATTCTTCTTGTAACTGTAACTTCTGCATATTCTATTGGTAATTTACCATCATTATTGTCAAAAACCAAAGACGCTTCTGCAAAACCTAAAGATTTCCTGTTTTGTGTTCCAGCAAAAATTATATCTTCAGATTTTGCACCTCTTAAAGATTTTATACTTTGTTCTCCTAATACCCAACGAATTGCGTCCGAAATATTGCTTTTTCCAGAACCATTTGGACCTATAACTGTGGTAATTCCTGGCATAAATTCTAAAATTGTTTTATCTGCAAAGGATTTAAATCCTTGTAATTCTAATCTTTTTAAATACATTTTTATCACCTTTTTATCTTTTTGTACTTACTTATAATATATTAAAAATCGATATAAATCAACAATATATTGAACTTTATTTCATTTAATGATATTATATTTTTGTAGAGATTTCGGATTAATTAATTACTTATATGTAATAATAATATACAAAGGAGTAACAAAATGATTAAAGAAAAATTTGACTTTTACGACAAAACTGTCTTAAAATCTTACGACTTAGATTCTACAGCTAGATATCAATTAAAAATGTTAGATTCACTAGATAATTTTACACGTAAACATTCTGAAAGTGTTGCAAATATAACTTGTAGAATATGTGACTATTTGCATTTAAATAAAGATTTTACTATATATTGCACTACTTGTGCATATTTACATGATATTGGAAAAATGTTTATTCCACCTTCTATTTTGCAAAAACCTGCAAAACTTACAGACGAAGAATACGAAATTATGAAAACACATACAACTATTGGTTATAAAATGTGTATGAATGACCTTAATTTAAGACCATATTCAGCTGGTGCTAAATATCATCACGAAGCTCTAAATGGTAAAGGTTACCCAGAAGGACTAGCTGGTGACAAGATTCCAATAGAAGCACAAATTATTAGAGTTGCAGACGAATTTGATGCTATTGTTAGCAAAAGACAATATAAATCACATATTGGAATTGTTGATACTCTAAAAATATTAATAGAAAATGCACATAATGGTAAAAATAATTTGCCTGCTACAAAAGCCCTAAAAAAAGTTGTAATAGATGATACTATTTACGAAATATCTTCTGCTTTTAACTACGTAGACTATTTAAAAGAAAATATAAAGAGATTAAAGCAAATAAAAAAATATCATGATAAAATGATTTCAGCTTCTTCTGAAAAGCAAAAAAATTATTATTTAGAAGGAATGAAACTATTATTTATTGCCGGTGAAACTGTAGATAATTGTGTAAGTATTTTAGCAGATTATGAAAATGCTTTATCTGAAAAGGAAAAAATTATAGATAAATTAAATGATGAATTAAAAGAGATTAAAAAGTTAAAAATATAATTTTACAAAAGAGGAGTTTTAAATGTTAGATAATAAATTTGATTTTTACGATAAAACAACTTTAAAATCGTATAATTTAGATGTTACAATGAGATATCAATTAACTATGTTAGATAGTTTAGACCCTTTTACTAGAATTCATAGTGAAAATGTTGCCAGTATTACCTGTAGATTATGTGAATATTTACATTGCGATAAAAATTTCACTTCTTATTGTACAATATGTGCATATCTTCATGATATTGGCAAAATGTTTATTCCTGCAAAAATTTTAAATAAACCAGATAAATTGACTAATGAAGAATTTGATATTA
>USAE01000025.1 GCA_900552655.1 uncultured Clostridium sp. | reverse complement strand
CCTTTGTACAAGGATATAGTACCTGTTATATTGACGATATCGATGTCTATTTAGTGCATGGGGTCGTTAGATGGGTACTCACATATAAAAAAGGCACCTGTCAAATGCTAGGTGCAATCTTTGATAAATGGTGGCCTCAGTCGGATTAGTCTCTGTTGTAGCAAGTGTAGTTGCCTACTATATTTGCAAATGGCTTGACGGAGATGACTGAGTAGTAAAGCATTGTAAAGTGGCCTGGTCAGCCGCTTTTTTTAATATAAAAGGAACTTGACGGTCAATTCAAGTTCCATTTACGTGGCAGTTATTTCTTAGCTTTTGCCTGGTTGAATTATAGCATGCTTTTTAGCGAATGCAATGCTATTGATTAGGCGAAATGTTACTAGGTCAAAATGTTAATATTCACCAAAAGCATATAAAGGTGCAATAATTCAAGAAAATGCATAAAATCCTATGGTTTTTATCAACTTTTTGAAATTTTTGATAAAATTTTGCAATAAAGTTAGTATGGATTATTTCGCGTTTTATTGTATCAACTGATGCTCAGTTGACTTATAGAATTGTTATTTTTTGCTATTTGATTTTATGATAAAATGGACATACTATTCTGCAACTCCTCTCTCGGTAACGGGAAGGAGGTGAATCTCGTGGAGGAGATATTGTTATCCGTTATTGTCTCTGTCATAGCAGATGTGGTAACCCATATTATATGCAAATGGCTCGATGGGGATAAGTAGAATAGTGAGCCTTTAGCGGTAGAATTAGTCCTTCTACTGCTTTTTTCGTTGAAAAAAGGATGGTTTAGTCCGAACCATCCTTTTACTCGTGTAGGCTTGTTATCCGTTTGCCTACTTGAATTATAGCATACTTTTTAGGTAATGCAATGCTCATGATTAGGTGAAATGTTACTATTCACCGAAAAGCATATAAAGGTGCAAAAATTTAAGAAATGCATAAAATCCTATGATATCTATCTATTTTTTTATGAAATAAATGGAATATTACATAATTAACATGGAATCCAATTAGTTTCCCAACGCTTTCGAGAACTATTCCAAAGTCGTTTACATACATGTCCGTTTATTGCTTTATATTTCCATATTTTGATATCAGATACTGGTTGAATTATGCTTTGGTTAGAGAACTCTTCTTTTGCAGATATTTGGATTGGTATTGTATTTAGTATAGTAAAAATAGAAATAAATAGACTAAATAATAAATTTTTCATTATACTTATTCTCCTTTTATGATTGGAATGTCTTTAAATTCTTTAGATTTTGGATTGTTGATAATACCTTTAAGTTTACCGACATGAAATGTATAAGTACCATCTTTATTCACTGTTATATATCCATTTTTTAAATCTTTTTCTGATAATAACTCATATTCGTCAGGAGCAGGGAAAGAAGGCTCTAATATGATAGAGTTTGTTAGAAATGGAAACAAAATCAATGTGGCTAATAGTAATTTGTTGGTCTTTTTCTTGTATTTGTTCTCTATCATATAGTTTATCCTATATTCAAGAACTTTTATACTTTCATCAATAATATTCGAATTACTATATTTGTGCACTTGATTATAAATAGTAGTCTTTTTTTGTGTATTTATTAAGTCTCTAATGTATTGATTGCTTTCTACCTCATTGAAATTTTTTGTGCTTTTATAATCAGCACACATCTCTAAAAGTAAATGTATTTGATTTCTAAATATATATACAAGTGGATTCCACCAGTATAGAATCACAACAAGATTTATAATATGTTTTATTAAACCGTCATGATGTTGAACATGACTGATCTCATGTCGTAAAATATTATTCAGTTCGCTTTTAGTGTATAAAGTCGTAGGAAGAAATATACTCTTTTTTGTGGTAAATACTGTAGGAACATATAAAAATTGACTGCTAAAAATAGGGAAAATAGCTAATTCTGCATCTAAATCATTTGTTTCTAATTTGACTGAATTAGAAATGAGTAGTTTATAATTTTTGTTTGACTGAGATACTGAAAAGATATATTCAATGGATTTGATAATAATTCCTATAACCCATATAAGAAGAAGTAAATTATAAATCTCAAATGAATGAAATTTATAATGCATTATGTTATAAAACGGATTCATAATCGGTGTAGCTGCTATTGATTGCGTAAATTTAAATTCAATAGGAAATAATAGACGTAAAACTATAATTATAGCTAGGACAGAAAGAAAATCAGTTCTAAAAAACATATAACTTTTTTTGCATGTTAGTAATGCATTAAAAATAAGAATCAGAATGGCAGTAAAAAAGATTGTAATAAATAACGATGAAAGGGTCAACTGCATTTACTTTATTCCCTTTTCTTTGAATTTGATATTTATAAGTTTTTCTAATTCGATAATAGCATCTAAATTGTCGGTTTCTTTTATGAAATTTGAAGCTAATTCAAAAGATGTTTTTTGATTTACAAAACTTGTAATATATTCAACTTGAGAAATTACAGGTACATATTCTCGCATTAGAGCTTTTTCGTGCTGAACGATTCTATCTACTTTTATATAATCTTTTTTAAGCAATTTCTGAAGGACTTGTTGAATTGTATATATACTAACATCTTCATCTAAATTTTTCTTTAAAGCACTAGCAGACAATGGAACAGAAGAATTCCACAAAGCAATCATAATTTGATTTTCTCTTTTTGATAATTTTTTCATATATGTTTTTCACCTATGAATATTTTAGCCTCTATTTTTAATTGTCGCAACAATTAAAAATAAAAATAACTGTTGCTAAAAATAACAATTAATGATATTTTGTACTTGAAGATAGCGCTATCCTTGAAAAGAACAAAATATATGAAAATGTAATTAGTTATTTTGCTTACTTGTTATTGTACGTGCATGTAATTCCAATATATGCAAAAGAATCCATATTTAAAATAAAATACTAAATCAGATCATAGGAGGATGTTCTAAAGATGAGATGCGAAAATTTATCGAAAAGATTAAACAGATATACAATATTATTTTTAATAATGAGATTAATTTTATTAATTAGTAACAGAAAAACAAAAATATTAATAATTGCGATTATTGTACTAATATCAGCAACACCCGACTTTATATTTACACTTACACAAAATCTTCCAGGTGCTAATATTGTAGAATCTGTAAGTAAAAGTGTACAAAATTATTTAATTGATGGGAAAGAAACATTTGAAAATATTAATTTATTAAAAATAGGACTAGCTATTGGTTTTGCATTTGCATTATATGGAATAAAAGAAAAAGTGCCAAAAGAAAATAAATTATATAATTATACAGTACTAATGTTAGTATTATCGTTAGCATTTTGCTATAGTCCAACATTATGTATAAGACTTATAGATTTTACGAACTTACTATTTATTTTAATGTTAATAGAAATAGGAAGCATTAAAGACCTATTAAAAGCAAAGAATAACATAATAACATTTTATTTTATAATAATGCTACTAATTTCATTACGTACACAAATAATATATTTTAAACAACCGGAAAGTTATAATAATTTAATTCCAGATAAAATAGCGACAAATGTATTTTCTATATTTAACAAAGAGGAGGAATAAATGAAAAAAATTGCATTTTTCATATCATCACTTAATATTGGCGGAATAGAGAAAGCGTTACTTAGTATGATTTCTAAAATGGATCTTAAAGAAAATAAAATATATGTTTACACAATAAAAAAGGAAGGAGCATTATTAAAAGAAATTTTAAAGTATGCAGAAGTTAGAGAAATTCCTATGCTAAAAGAAACGATATTATATGATTTAAGAAAAACATTAAAAGAAGATTTATTAAAATTTAAAATGAACAAAGTTTTAAAAATGGTAACAGGAAAAATAAAAAAACTAATTACAAAAAAAGACGAAAATTTTAATATTTTAAAAATGAAGCCATTAGATGAAAAGTTTGATATTGCAGTAGCATATCAAGTTCCAATATCTCCAATTACAGTATATGTAGCAGAAAAAGTAAATTCAACAAAAAAAGTATTATGGGTACATTCTGATATTGCAGGACTAGAAAATTTAAAACAAAAACAATATGAGCAATATATAGAAAAATATAATAAAGTATTTACAGTTGCTGATAAATGTAAAAAATCTTTTTTAGAAAATTTTCCAACAATGAAAGAAAAAACAGAAAATTTTTATAATTTAATACCAAAGGAAAACATAGTGCAAAAATCTAAAGATAAGCAGAAAGAAGAGTATGCTGAAGATTATTTTAATATAGTAACTGTTGCAAGATTAACACCTGGCAAAGGATATGAAATAGCACTATTAATATTAAAAGAATTAATAAAAAGAGAATGTAAAGTAAGATGGTATGGGATAGGAACAGGAGAACTAAAAGAATATTTAGAAGCAGAAATTATAAGAAATAATTTAGCAGAAAATTTTATACTTTTGGGAGAAAAAGAAAATCCATACCCATATGTAAAAAATGCAAATGTGTATGTACAAATATCTGAAAAAGAAGGGTATAGCATATCTATAGCAGAAGCAATTTGCTTAAATAAAATTGTTATTTCTACGAATACTGCTGTTATGCAAGAAAATATAATTAATAATAAAACAGGATTTATTGTTAGCGAAAATATAGAAGAAATTGCTAATATATTAGAAAAGTTAATTAAAGATAAAGAATTTTACAACAAAATTAATAAAAACATAATAGAAGCGAAAATTAATATTAATTTTGACAAAGAATTAAAAAAATTAGAGGAGCTATAAAAATGAAGCATGCTTATTTAATACTAGCACACAATAATTTTTATACATTAAAAGTTCTATTAAAATTACTAGATAATGAGAACAATGATATTTATATTCATATAGATAAAAAAACTAGAAATGTGCCTAAAGAAGAAATTTTAAGTGTAGTGCAAAAGTCAAATTTACATTGGGTTACGCCAATAAAAACATATTGGGGTCATTCATCTTTAGTTAATGCTGAGTTAAAATTAATTAAAACAGCAATTTTAAATGGAGAATATGAATATTTGCATTTAATTTCTGGAGTAGATTTACCACTAAAAAAACAGAGTGAAATTCATAAATTTTTTGAAGATAATAAAGGCAAAGAATTTGTAGGTTTTTCAAATTTAAAAAACAATTATGAAGATAGAGTAAAATATTATTATTGGTTACAAAAATATGAAAAGAATTCTAAAATAATAGCAAAACTACAAGAAATATTAACAAAGTTTCAAAAAATATTAAAGGTTAATAGATTAAAAAATAGTAATATAAATATACAAAAAGGATGTCAATGGGTAAGTATTACCGGTGATTTTGCAAAATATATTATAAAACAAGAAAAATGGATACAAAAATTTTTCGCAAATACTAATTGTTCAGATGAATTATTAATGCAAACTATTTTAATAAATTCACCGTTCGCAAAAAATATATATAATAAAAATGATGAATATAAAAGTTGTTTAAGAGAAATAGATTGGGAAAGAGGAAGCCCATATGTATGGAAAAAAGAGGATAAAGATATATTACTAAGTTCTAACAATATATTTGCAAGAAAATTTGATGAAAATGTTGATAAAGAAATTATGAAGATTATAATGAACAATTTTATAGAAAGGTAGTAAAAACATAGCATGAAAAGAAATGAACGAAAAGTTGGGGCTATATTATCGTATTTTGTAATAGTACTAAATATGGTAATAGGACTAATATATACACCATATTTAACAAGAATGTTGGGACAAGCAGAATATGGGTTATACTCTTTAATTGGTTCTATTATTTCATATTTAACTGTACTAGACTTTGGGCTAGGAAATGCAATTATTATTTATACAACAAAATATAAAGAAAAAAAAGACAAGGATAAAGAAAGAAAATTACATGGTAATATATTTATAATTTATTGTGCAATATCTGTAATAACAGTTATATTAGGAGCGATTTTATATAGTAGTGCAGATAAAATATTTGCAAATTCTATGGGAGCAGAAGAAATTTATAAAGCCAAAATTATGATTATAATATTAATATTTAATTTAGCTGTTAGCTTCCCATTTAGCGTGTTTAGTTCTATTATTACAGCATACGAAAAGTTTGTATTTGCTAAAATAGTAAATATTATTAGGATTATTCTAAATCCATTGGTAATGATTTTACTACTTAACTTTGGTTTTCGCTC
The DNA here is from genome assembly GCA_900552655.1 of uncultured Clostridium sp. Classification (GTDB taxonomy): domain Bacteria; phylum Bacillota; class Clostridia; order TANB77; family CAG-508; genus Merdicola. The sequence continues at coordinate 15,731 of USAE01000025.1, read as the reverse complement.
TATAGCACTTGTTATAGTAAATACAGTATTTAATTTGTTAACACTTATAATTAATACAATTTATTGCTTTACGAAATTGGGAATAAGATTAAATTTTGGAAGAGTAGAAAAAGGTGTTGTAAAAGAAATATCTGTATATTCATTTTATATATTTTTAAATATAATTATAGATAAAATAAATTGGAAGGTAGATCAATTTATTTTGGGAACATTTGTAGGAACTGTAGTAGTTGCTATCTATTCTATAGCGGTTCAATTAAATGATATGTATATGTCGTTAGCTACAACGATTAGCACTGTATTACTTCCAAAAGTGACAGCAATGGAGGCAAATAATGAAGCAGATAAAAAATTTAGCGAAGAATTTGTAAAAATAGGAAGAATACAATATCTTTTACTTGGGCTATTTATTACAGGCTTTGTTATATATGGAATGCAGTTTATAACTATTATGTGGGTAGGACCAGAATACAAAGAGTCTTTTTATATTGGTTGTATTTTAATGATTCCTTTTACATTTAGCTTAATACAAAATATAGGAATTAATATATTGCAGGCTAAAAACAAGTATAAATATAGAACTATAATTTTACTTTTTACAGCAATTTTAAATTTAGCTATTAGTATACCTCTTGCTAAAAATTATGGAGGAATAGGTACAGCTGTAGGTACAGCGATATCCATAATATTAGGAGATGTCATATTACTAGATATTTATTATTATAAGAAAATACATTTAGATATTCCAAAATTTTGGAAAGAGATTATAAAAATAACAATAACAATAGTGATAGTTATGTTACTTGGAATTGGAATAACAAAAATAATACAAATAACTACAATACCAATGCTAATTATACAAATCTTAATATATACTATTTTGTATATTACAGTTATATGGAAATTTGCAATGAATTCTTATGAAAAAAAATTAATATTATCACCAATACTAAAATTAAAAGAAAAGATGTAATTTAAATGTAACAAAATTGTTAACCAAAAAATATTGTGTTTAAATAATTAAGATGTTATACTACATTTGTATATATTAGGAAAGGAGAATTTTATAATGAAAAAAATAAAAATAATAGTAGCTATGTTAATAGCAATAATAATAATGGGAACAGCTAATGTTTTTGCAGCAACAACAAATGAATTAATAAACGAGGTTTATTCTATAGGAAGTAAATATGGCTTAACAAATTCAGATAAAGTAAAAATAGAAAGGTATTTAAGAGATAATCCTGTAACAGAAGCTGAAGCAGATAAATTAATAGAAAAAGCAAAAGAAATAGATTCTATAATGCAAAAAGCAGGAACAACAGATATTACAAAATTATCTGAAGAGGATAAAAGCAAAATAAAAGAAATAGCAGAAGAGGCAGCAAGTATTTTAAATCTTACATTAACTATAAAAAATGGAAAGATAGAAATATATAAAGATGGAAAACTAATTGAAGTAGTTTCTATAGAAAGAGGAAAGCTAGCTTATACAGGAAATAACAATTTCATGGTATATGGAATAATTGCAGTAGCAGTAATTGCCCTTGCTACATTATTAGTTGTAAAAAAGAGAAATGTTAATGCATAATATAATAAAAAATAGTTTAAAAGCAACTGTTATTAATGTAATGGTTGCTTTACTTATTGTTATAATATTAATGTTTTCTTTAAATATTATAATAGGGCAAAAAAAGGATTTTATTATGACATTAATAAATACTATTTCAATAAGAAAAGAAGAAAAAATAGAGATTGAAACTGTTATAGAAGATAATAAATTAAAAAATTATCCAGAATATGGTACAAGCTATGCAACAATAAATATTCCAAAAATTAATATTAATTTACCAGTTTATTATGGAGATACAATGGAAATATTAAAAAAGGGAGTAGGTCATTCTAGTGGAAGTTATTTTCCAGGTGAAGGTGGAAGTATAGTATATATGGGACATAATTCTAAAAAGGTATTTCGCAATTTTTCTAAAATAGAAAAAGGAGATTTAATAAATATAAAAACAGACTATGGAGATTTTTCTTATAAAGTATATGATACTAAAATTGTAGAAGAAACAGATATAAATGCTTTACCAATTCAGGATAATAAAGAAATATTAATGATATACACGTGCTATCCGTTTAATAACATTGGCTATGCAACACAAAGATATGTAGTATATGCAGAAAAAGAATAAGGAGGAGAGAATAATGAAACTAGTAAAAAAATTAATAAACTTTATAGTAATTATATTTTTAAGTCTTTCGATTCTAAGTTCTTTTTTGGTATTTACAGTTTCTAATACGATTTTAAATAAAGAGTATATATTAAATAAAATGGAAGAATGTAATTATTATGAAAAAACTTATTTGGATATAAATGATATTTTAGAACAATACATAGGTCCTTCTGGATTAGACGAAGAAGTCTTAAAAGACATTTATACAGAAGAGCAAGTAAAAAATGACATAGATATTACAGTAAATGCAATTTTTACAGGTGAAGAAAAAACAATAGAAACCGAAACAATAAGAGAGAAATTAAGTAAGAACATTTACGAAGATTATACTATAACTAATAGCCAAAAAGAAGCAATTAACAATTTTGAAGATACTATTATAAATGAATATACAAAGCAAATTACACATCATGATTATTTATATGTTTTAGAAAATTATATTCCAACTATTAATAAGATAATGGCTAAGTTAAAGATTATTATGCCAATTATAGTGTGCATAATAATAGTATGCTTAATAATATTAAACATAAAAAATACAACTAAAATAATACAGGGGATATTAATAGGCTTCTTAAGCGCAGGACTCACAATTATGGTAATAGGGATAATTATAAATCTTAATATTAATTTTGAAGCTATTCTTATTTTAAACGAAATTTTTTCAGACTTAATAAGAAATATTGCCAATGAATTACTAAAATCACTTCAAAATATAGGAATTGTAATTGCAATATTGAGCACAATACTTTTAATTGTAACTAATACTACTGGGGCAATAAAAAGAAATAAAAAACAAATGAAACAATCTAGTAAAAAGTGAAAATAAATTGTGCGTTAAATATACAATTACTATAAAATAATTACTTAACAAAACTTAAATAAAAATATTGCCAAGTTAATATACTAACGATATAATAAAAGAGTACAAGAGAAAAATAAGGAGAAAAACAATGGAAGAATTAAATTTAAAACAATTAATTAATATAATTTGGAATGGAAAAAAATATATTATTATTACAATTATTTTGTCTGTTTTGCTAGGTATAGGGTATTCATATTTTTTAGTGACTCCAAAATATGAATCTTCTACAACACTAGTATTAGCAAAAGCAGAAGAAAAAGTTTCAAATGAAATATCAACAGGTATTACACAAACAGATTTAAATTTAAACAAGAATTTGGTATCTACTTATAGAGAGTTAATAAGAAGTAAAACTGTAATAAGACAGGTAATGGATAATCTTAAAATTGCAGACTTAAAAGAAAATACTTTAAGAAATAATGTATCGGTAAGTTCGGTAAAAGATACAGAACTTATAGAAATTACAGTAAGAGATGTAAACCCCGAAAGAGCAACAAATATTGCAAACGAAATTGCAAAGGTGTTTACCGTTCAAGTAGCAGAAATATATAATATTAACAATGTTCATGTAATAGACAAAGCGGAAGTAAACAATGTTCCCTACAATGTGCATCATACAAAAGATATTGTTGTAATTGCATTAATAGGAGCAATACTTAGCATAGCATGTATTATAATATTAAGCTTATTAGATACAACGGTAAAGACACAAGAAGATGTTGAAAAGGTAACAGGCATGATAATATTAGCCGAAATACCAGAAATTTCTTTTGATTTAAAGGTAGGGGGAAAAAGATAATGAAAAAAGAATTACTTGTAAATAATGACCCAAAATCTCCTATTTCTGAAATATTTCGTTCGTTAAGAACTAATATTCAATTTATGAATTCAGGAAAGGAATTAAAAACAGTATTAGTTACTAGTACTGTACAAGGTGAAGGAAAAAGCTTAGTAGTAGCTAACTTAGCTATTACATTTGCACAAATGGAAAAGAAAATATTAGTTGTAGATGCAGATATGAGAAGAGGAAGACAACACGAAATATTTAATGTATCATCAAGGCCAGGATTATCTAATTATCTTTCTGGAATAGACGAAAATTCTAATAATTTTTCGGACATAGAGAAATGTATACAAAGTACAGAAGTAGAAAATTTATTTGTAATGTCTGCAGGAGATATTCCTCCTAACCCTTCAGAACTTGTGATGGGTGAAAGAATGCAAGAACTAATAGATAAATTAAAAGATAAATTTGATACAATTATATTTGACGGAACACCTAGCATATTAGTAACAGATGCAATTATACTATCTAGAATTGTTGATACTACAATTATTGTTGCAACACATAGAGAAACTAAAATGGATAATTTAAAAAAGGTAAAAAATGATATAGAAAATGTAGGAGGAAAAATAGCAGGAGTTATATTAAATAGAGTGCCTATTTCTACTAAAAAGTATGAGTCAAGTTATTATTCGTCTGGAGAAGACTCTAGGAAATTTTTAGAAGATGTAAAAAAAGAAATGGAATTTAATATACAGAATAAAAAAGAAGAGGAGAGCGTGCAAACTAATTTTTCTAACATAGATACAGCTAAAACTTTAGAGAACCTAAATAATTATCTAAACAAAGAGAAAAAGAAGTTACACAAGCATAAAAAAGGAAAATGATAGATATACATTCACACATACTTCCAGAAATTGATGATGGATCAAGAAATATAGAGGAAACCATAGCAATGATAACTGAAGCATATAAAAATGGGATAACAGCTATTATTGCAACATCGCATTATATGGAAGGTACTTATGAAGTAAATAAAAATAAAAGAGAAGAAATGGTTAATATTTTACAAGAAATATTAACCATTAAAGAATTACCTGTAAAAATATATATAGGGGCAGAAGCTTATATTTTACCTAACCTAGCAAAAAAGATAAAAAACAACGAAATACCAACATTAAATAATTCTAAATATTTATTATTTGAACTTCCAATGAATACTCCATATTTAAACTTATATAACGAGATAAAACACATAAAAGATTTGAAAATAGTACCAATTTTAGCACATCCAGAAAGATATTCGTATATTAGGAATGATATTCATAAATTATATGAATTAGTAGATAATGGAGTTTTATTGCAATGCAATATAGGAAGTTTTGTAGAAAGATACGGGAAGGACGCAAAGAATTTTGTAACTAAGTTAGCAAAAGAGAATTTAATAAATTTTATTGCATCAGATTGCCATAGGCAAGATTCTATTTATTCCGATTTAGAAAAAATACAAAAGAAAGTAATAAAAATAATAGGAAAAGAGAATTGGGAAAGATGGGCAGTTGTAAATCCAAAGTACATTATAGAAAATAAAGAGATTATTAAATAACAATTATTGTATAACAAAGATTAGATTTAATTAATATAGCCAAAAGAGATATGCAAAAAAAATGAAAGATTGATTTATTTTACATAATGTGGTAAAATGACATTAGTTTGGAAATAGAAGGAGAATTTTTATGGAAAAAATAATATTATTATATTCAGATTTAGAAGGAACCATATTACGAGAATCTGACAGAAAATATGATGATACAGATATGTATAAATTTTTAGGGGAATTATCTAAATTACAAGAATTAATGGATGCGAAAGTGAAAATGCATATAGTATCACCTGTTAGTCAAGACCAAATGACAGAAATATTAGACAAATTAGATAGAAATTTTATGAGATTTAATAGATTGCATACAGATAAAATTAAAAAGCTTGACTTTATAGAAGGTGCAGGAGCATCTGCTAAAGAAGATTTTATGATGGGGTCACAAGAAGATTTTGCTTCTAAAAGATTTTTAAGAAAGATGGACTCAAGAATAGAACCATTAAAGAAATCTGGTAAAGAAAGTGATGATAATCCAGCAGGATATGGAAAATATAATTATGTTATGAATTGGACTAAGATGTCAAAAGAAAGATATGATGTAAAAATGATTATATATTGTGGTAATGGAAGAAATGATTTAGCTGCAATGGACTACGTAAATTCATCAAAGGGAGGATTTATAATTTGTCCTCAAAATACAAGGCGTGAGGCAAAAGCAAAAACAAGTTTAGTTGGAACAAAAAATGATTTACAAGGAATTACAGAAGGATTAGCAAATCTTAATAAATTATTAGAAAAAAGAACAAATCCAAGTTTAGAAGAGCCAAATGGAGATCAAAGATAATATTTAAATAACATAGATTGAAAAATAGATTTTTAGAGTATACTAAGAATCTATTTTTTATGTTATAATATGAAAAGTAAAAATAGAAGTATGAAGTATAAAATATAAATTATAAGAATAGACAAAATGAAATTTGTGGAAAGGGGAATTTCGTATAATATTGCAATTATACGAAGAAATGAATATGCAAGTAGAAAAGAATAAAGAATATATAGTAGATATTATAGATAATGGATTTCAAGGTGAAGGAATTGCTAAAATAGATGGTTTTACGATTTTTATACCAAATGCAATAAAAGGAGAAAAAATAAAAATATTAATAGTAAAAGTATTGGCATCACATGCTTTTGGAAAAATTATAGAAATAATTAAACAATCAGATTATAGAGAAGAAAGTGACTGTATAACATATAAAAGATGTGGAGGCTGTTCATTAAGACATATTAAATATAATGAAACTTTAAAAATTAAACAAAATGCTGTACAAAGTTTAGTTAATAAAACATTAGAAAACAAATTAAAAGTAGAAGAAACATTAGGAATGGATAAACCTTACCATTATAGGAATAAAGCACAATACCCTATAGGTTTAAACAAAGAAGGAAAACCGGTAATAGGAGTATTTGCAAATAGAACACACGAAATTATACCAATAGAAACATGCTACATTCAAAACAAACAGTCAGAAGAGATTGCAAAATACATATTTAATTTTTTAGTGAATCATAAAATAAAAGTGTATGACGAAAAAAGTGGCAAGGGACTGATAAGACATATTGTTACTAAAATTGGAATTAAGACAAATGAAGTAATGTGCATTATAGTAATAAATGGTAACGAATTACCATATGAAGATATATTAGTGAACGAATTAACACATAAGTTCGAAAATATAAAATCTATTATAAAAAATATAAATGCTAAAAACACAAATGTTATATTAGGAAATGAAAATATAAACTTATATGGAAATGGGTACATTAAAGATATTTTAGGTGATTTTATTTTTAAAATTTCGCCAATGTCATTCTACCAAGTGAACCCTGTGCAAGCAGAGAAATTATATAATATAGGAGTGGAACTTGCAGATATAAATAAGAATGATATTGTATTTGATTTATATTGCGGAATTGGTACTATTTCTTTATTTATGAGTAAATTTGCAAAAGAAGTTTATGGAGTGGAAATTGTAGAAGAAGCAATTGTAGCAGCAAAAGAAAATGCTTGTATAAATAATGTTACTAATACTAAATTTATAGCGGGTGATGTAGAAAAAGTTTTAGATGATTTAGTAAATGTTAAAAAAATTATTCCAGATATTATAATGTTAGACCCACCACGAAGGGGATTAGACAATACAAGTATAGAAAATATAAGGAAAGTAAGCCCTAAGAAAGTGGTATATATTAGCTGTAATCCTGCAACTTTGGTAAGGGATTTAGCAAAGTTAGAAGATATATATAATATTAAAAGTATTAAACCTGTGGATATGTTTCCTTTTACGAGTAGTGTTGAGTGTTGTGCGGTGTTAGAATTGAGGAATTAATAAAATAGCATAGTTTAATACTTGGGAAGAAAACATAAAAATAAGGAGTATGGAGATGAGAAATATGAAGACTCAAATATCGCTAGAACAAATTAAACAATTTAGAGAAATTTATAATTCAAACAAAACTAATAAAATAATAGAAAATGCAATAACTAAAAATGGACTAGAAAGTGCCTGTATTGATAGAAATATTATAATAGAGAATCAACCAGTATTTAACATAGAATTACCAGAAAGTAAAAGATATGACCAACAAAACAGCTGGAGATGCTGGATATATGGTGGTTTAAATTTAATAAAACATAATATAGCTAAAAATTAAAATATTAATGTTATAGATTTAGAATTATCTAATAATCATATTGCATTCTTTGATAAATTAGAAAAGTCAAACAATGCTTATGAGAATATAATAAACATAAAAGATACTAGTTTTGAGTATCTACATAAGGAAAATATTATAAAATATTGTGTTTCAGAAGGTGGATATTGGGAATGGTTTGTAGCAATTGTAAATAAGTATGGTATACTTCCATATTCTTATAGTCCAAATGCAGTCGAAAGTACAAATGCCGAAAAAATAGAATATTTATATACCGAGAAAGTAAAAAAAGATATTATAAAATTATTAAAATTAAAGGAAAACGGAACAGATGCAAATACATTGAGAGAAGAAAAGAATAGATTTTTGCAAGAAAATTATATCTTATTGTGCAAAATACTAGGAGAGCCAACAACAGAGTTTAATTATGAATATAAAGACAAAAACGGAGAGTATAAAAGATTTGAAAATTTAACTCCAATTGAATTTAAAAACAGATTTTTAAGTTTAGAACTAGATAATTTTGTAACAGTAGGGAATATGCCTATGTATAACAAGGAATATTTCAAAGTGTATAAAAAGAAATATTTAGAGAATGTATATGAAAAATCTTATGTTAAATATTTGAATTTACCAATTAACGATTTAAAAGAATTGACAATAAAACAGTTAAAAGATAATATCCCCGTATATATGGGAGCGCATATTTTAAAGTTTAGGGATAAGAAATGTGGAATACTAGATACTAGACTATATAATTATGAGTCTACATTAGACTTGAAAACATTATCAAAAGAAGAAGCACTGAACTTATATGATATTAATATGCACCATTGTATGACATTTGTAGGAGTTAATTTAATAGATAATAAACCGCAAAGGTGGAAAATAGAAGATAGTTATGGGAATAAAGAAAAAGTAAATGGATATTATATAATGAATGATAATTTCTTTAATGAATTTGTATTAAGTATAGTTATAGACAAAAAGTATTTATCTGAAGAACAATTGAAACTTTTAGAGCAAGAGCCGATAGAATTTGAAATAGAAGATCCGTTTTAATTATTTATATCAAGCAATAGAAGAGGCTTTAGTAAATTCAGAAATTGATAAATATAAATTGAAGAAATAAAAAAGGACATATTTGTATTTAATAATATAAGGGAGAAGATAAATGATGGATATTTATGAAGAAATATATAACAAAAACAAGAGCCTAATAGATATTGCTATAGAAAAAACAAAATTATGTGAAAATGATCCACTTCATTTTATTGGGCATACAATAGACGTTGTAAACTATGTAAAAGAATTATTAGAAAAAATACCAGCTAATAAAGAAATATGTATAATATCTGCATATTGGCATGACGTAGGAAGAAGCGTTACTAATGAAGGACATGAAGAAGAAAGTGGAAGAATGTTAAAAGAAGAAATGGCTAAGTTAAATTATAGTGAAGATATGATAGAGCAATGTTATTCAGCAGTAGTAAATCATAAAAGAAAATCTATCCCTCCAACAATAGAAGGAAAAATTGTAAGAGATGCAGATAAAATTGCATATATTGGTAAAAATAGATGGAAGAGATGTGTAGAAGAGAATCCGGAAGCACTAGACGAAATTATAGAAAAGTATTTACCAATTTTAAGAGAAGAAATTTTAAGATTAGAATATTCAAAAGAATTGTTTGATAGAGATATGAATATGTATGCTAAGAATTATATGGAAATATTGAAAAAACACTAGAAAAAAAATAATTAGTATATTATACGCCAATGTTCTAATTATATAAGGAGAAATATATGGAAATAAATTTAGACAAATTAGATGAAGTAACACAATCTAGATATAAAGAATTTAAAGAAAAAGTACAGGAACTACTAATGAATTATCAGCAAAAAGATAATAAAAGATTTAATTTAGTAAAAACAAAAATAGAACAAACAAATGGTGATTGGGATACTGCAATAAATTTAGTAAGTGATAATTCTAAAGAGAGTATAGGTATTTCACAATTATTAGCATATGAATATTGTTTAGCAAGTGAAAAAATTACAGCAGGTAAAGTTTCTTTTGAAGCTATGTTAGACAAGTTATTTGATGGTGTACAAAAATTTAGAATAGGTAATCCAATATTAGGTATGGATGATGAATGTCTATATGGGAAGTCATTTGATGACGAAACCGCTATACCTATTACTTCAAAACTATATAGACTAGTAATGAACGCGGGAGCACAACACTTAAATTATGTTAAAAATGGAAAAGTTGCAGGAGCGGTTTTTATATATGAGAAAGGACTAATAGAAGCATTTGCTAAAGATGAAAATGGCAATCCAGTAAGTTTAAAAACTGATGGAATTGATTTTAGTAACTTAAGTAAAGGACAATCCTTGTTAACAAACCTAAGGCAGACAGTATTTCATGAATGGACACATAATTCGGAAGAAGAAGTTATAGATTCCGAAAAAGCATCAATTGACTACGAATATAAAACCGAAGAAGGAAAGATATATAGAAATTATGAAAAAATACATAATTACGTAACATATAAAAATAAAGGTAACTTGCAAGAACCTCGATATATAATAAGTACTCAAAAGGATTTTAATGGAAATAGAAAAAAATATTTTCAAGATGAAAGAGGAAAATTAAGATTGATAAAGGAAATAAATTTTGAATTAGTTAAGAAACAATTAGAAACAAATTATTGCTTATCTTCAGGACTTAAAACAAGAGAAGTATTACCTAATGGGAAAACTAGAATGCATAATATAATAACTGAGGGATTTGTTGAAAAAACAGCAAGAGAAATGGTAATATCTATTGATCCACAAACAAAGGATATAGATGAAGGAAGATATATTGAATATGTAAATGTGGCAGAAAAAGTTATAGAATCAAGAGATACATCATTAGGAAAAAATGAAGAAGGACGAACATATGCTGACTTTTTAATGAATTCAAGTGTACTAAAAAAAGATTTAGAATCAAGAACTGTTACATTAAGTGATGGTAGTAAAATAGACGGTTTACATTATATATCAGATTATGCAGATAGAGTACAAGGAAGACAAACAAGAAAATCACAATTTTACACAAATATGCCAAAAGTGGTAGAAGAGCTTAATTTATCTAAAGAACAAATAGAAATAGTAGAAAAATCTGATTTATGGCAAAAAAGTGAATTAACTGAAAACGATCAAAATCATTTAAAGGAACTATTGTTATATGGTGTTGATGATAAGAACAATGATTATATTAATACACTAGTTTCTGATTATGTTGATATATTACAAGAAGAAGCAAAATTTTTTGAGGAAATTCCAAAAAAGTTAGGATATAAAGAGAAAAAGACTATAAGAGAACTAGTACAAGAATCAATAAAAGGTGTTCCCGATTTAACATTGCTAGATGCAATAGAGTATGAACAAGAAAAACAACAAAGAGTAATGAACGAAGAAAAAAATAAGCAAGATAATTCAAGAGGGATAGGAGATTAATATATGGTGGATAATAAATATGCAGTAGCATATAGCGAAGTATTAGAAATACTTAAATATATTCCAATAGAAGACTATAATAAGATACCAGAGTCTAAAATAAACTTATTTAAAGCAAATGCGAATTATGAAAATACATTTAAATATGATCCTAACAAAACATTAGAAGAACAAAATGTGTCAAAAATAGCAAAAGGGATTATTATACTTTTATTTAGAGATTATTGGGCAAATGAAAAGCAAAAAAATAAAATTATTGTAAAGCAAAATTATGATAGAATGAAATTAGAAGAAGCAAAGAGAGCAAAATATAGTAATAATATTTTTCAAAATATAAATAATTATAAGCAAGAGAACAATGCGGAGAAAAGTACTAGAATAAATGAAGTTGCAATAGTGGAATATAAAGAATCCTTTTTTAAAAAGTGTATAAATAAAATTAAAGAGCTGTACTATAAATGCAATCATAGGAGATAGATTAAAGAACAAATAAAAATAATAAAAGAAGCGAGACCATAGAGCCTCAAGTAATCACAAACCTAGAAGTATATATGGAATGATTGTTAGTACAGCAGACAGAACCATTATAGACATAGATAATACTATAAATTGTAAATTAATTATCATTATGATATAAAATACAAAAAAGAGGTGGAAAAATGAAAATAGGAATAGATATAGATGGAGTAATATTAGATTATGAGAGAATATTAAAAACATATGGCGATTTGTACGATTTTATAGAATTAAAAAAAGATGGAATTGTAAATAGAAATGAACATTATTTAAGAAATAGATATAACTGGACAGAAGAAGAGAGAATGGATTTCGTTAATAGATATTTTCTAGAGTTATCAAAGATTACACCATTAGTGCCAGGAGCAAAAACTATAATAAATATGCTAAAGAAAGAAGGCAATGAGCTTATTATTATTTCCGCTAGAGGCGGAATGATAGAAGAAATGAAAGATGTGGCATTAGAAAAATTTGAAGAAGAAAACTTGACATTTAATAAGTACTATTGGAAACAAGAGGATAAATTAGAAGTAGCTAAAAGAGAAAATATAGATGTAATGATAGATGATTCATATGATGTCTGTAAGAAATTATCATCAAATGGAATAAGAACAATATATTTTAGAGATAAAGAGATGAAATTATTAGAACAAAACGAATATTTAAAAGAAGTTAGCAATTGGGGAGAAATATATAGATATATAAAGAATTTAGAAGAGGAATAAACTTTTTTAGAGCTTTATTTTTACATAAAAATTGTTTATAGATCAAGTATAAAAAATATAAATAGGAGAATTAATGTGAAGAAATTAAATGTAATATTAGTATATAACAAAGGCGAAAATAAAATTTTAATGTGCAAAAGAGCGAAAGACCCATATAAAGGAAAGCTTAATTTGGTTGGAGGAAAAGTAGAACTAGGTGAAGATGAACTAAGTGCTGCATATAGAGAGCTACAAGAAGAAACAGGCATAACAAAAGATGATATTACGTTAATTCATATTATGAATTTTCAATATATACTTTCTAATATGGAATTAGAAGTTTATATGGGAACGTTAAATAAAGAAGTAAAACTAGTAAAAGAAGTAAATGAACTATATTGGGTTAGCAAAAGCGAAAATTTCTTTGATAGCAATAAATTTGCAGGAGAAGGAAATATAGGGCATATGGTAATAAAAGCGGAAATGAGTAAAGCAGAGTTAACTAAAGCATAAAAAGTTTTCGTTAAGTTTTTAAAATAACTGTATTCTAGAGAAATAAACTTTTTTTATTAAAAATATAAGGGAGATATTTAAGATGAAAATATTAATTGGGACAAAAAATCCAGGTAAAATAGAAGGTGCAAAGCAAGCATTCGAAAAATATTTTGAAAATGTAGAAATAGAAGGCATAGCAGTAAATTCAGAAGTTGGAGACCAACCTTTTAATGAAGAAATATTACAGGGAGCTAAAAATAGAGTTGAAAATCTAAAAAAGTATGCAAAAGAAAATGAATTAGAAATAGATTTTTATGTAGCAAGTGAAGCAGGACTTACAAATTCATTAGGAGAATGGATTGATATTAATTGTGTATTTATAGAGAATAATGAAGGTTTACAAAGTATTGGAACAAGCCAGGGTTTCCCTATTCCAGATAAATACATAGAAGAAATAAAAGAAACTGAACTTGGAAAAGTTATGGACAAGATATTTAGTGGAAAAGAACTAGGAAAAGGCAAAGGAGGAATAAGCTATTTAACAAAAGATGAAGTTTCAAGAATAGACTTAACAAGAAATGCTTTTATAATGGCATTAACTAAATATATAAATGGAGACATATGGAGATAAAATAATCTATAGCGTATATGTTAAAAATTTATATAAGTTAATTAAATAAAATTTAAATTAGGTGGAAAATATGGAAAAGATAATAGATATAGGTTCCGGAAATATAAAAGGATACCTTATAAACGAAAAGGAAGAAATAGAAAATATATTTTTAAGAAGTATTATGTTTAAGAAAAATTTTTCTAAAGAAAATGGTATTTCAGAAGGAGATAAAAAAGAATTAATTAAGGCTATAAAAGAAATAAAAGATGAAAAACCAAAAACGCCAATTTATACATATGCTACAAGTGTATTTAGAATGTTAAGTACAGAAAATTTACATAACTTACAAAAAGAAATGCAAGAAAAATTAGGTATACAATTTAATGTAATTTCTCAAAAGGAAGAAGAAGAATATATTGCAAAGGCTGTAGGCAATATAGAAGAAATAGAAGAACCATATTTAATATGTTGTGTTGGTGGAAGTTCTACAGAAATGATTGTAGTAAAAAACGGAGAAATAATAGAACAATTAACAGAGGAATTCGCAACAGGAGATGTATTAAGAAAGTTTCCACAAACTGCTGAAGATAAAGCAGATATAGACATAAATTCTGTTTATGATTATATAGAAAACAATTTTAAGAAATTTCCTAAAACCAAATGTAAATATGCTATTTTTACAGGTTTTCAATTAATGTGTAATCTAGTTACAAAAAATAAAATGAATGCAAATACCTTTTTTACAAAAAAAGAAATACCATATTATTTAACAGTAGAAGAATTTTATAAGAACAATGAGAATTTATTAAAAAATGTAAGTTTAAAAGCTTTAAAGGAACAATATTCTAAAGATCCAAACTTTATGAATGGAATCCGAGGTGCAAGTTTAGTTACAGCATTTATATTAAATAAAATAGGGGCAAAAATATATTTTCCTTCAGACCTAAATATGATAGATGGAATTGTAAATAACTTAAAATAAACAAAAATATTAATAAAAAATGAAATTTGTAAAAAAATAAATATATATGAAATATTTAAATATGGAGGCAAAATGACAAGTATTACTTTCCCATTCTTTAATATAAAATTAGAGCTCTCTAGAATAGCTTTTTCTATAGGAAATATAAATATATATTGGTATGCAATTTTTATAGCTATAGCTTTTATAATTGCGATTTTTGGATTAAAAAAAGATTCTAAGAAATATAAAATAGATTATAATGATATTTTAGAATTAATGATTATAACAATACCAATATCTATAATAAGTGCAAGATTATATTATATAATCTTTAATTTAGATTATTATTCAAATAATTTAATAGAAATGATAAATATAAAAAATGGTGGACTTGCAATATATGGTGGAATATTAGGAGCAGTTGTGACGATTGCAATATTTTGCAAAATTAAGAAGATAAAAATATTAGATATGCTAGATATGTTAGTTCCCTATTTAGCACTAGGACAGGCAATTGGTAGATGGGGCAATTTTGTTAATGGCGAGGCACATGGCAGAGTAACAAATAGTATATTCAGAATGGGTATTGTAGAAAATGGTATATATATGGAGGTACATCCTACTTTTTTATATGAATCTTTGTGGTGCTGTGCTCTTTTGATCTTGCTGTTTGCATATCGAAAGCATAAAAAATACGAGGGAGAGTTGTTCCTTCTTTATATGTTCGGGTATGG
>USAE01000024.1 GCA_900552655.1 uncultured Clostridium sp. | reverse complement strand
TATAATATATATAATAAAACTATTTTAAGTATTGAAAAAAATGTAAAATAGGGATAAAATAACAAAAACAAAAGAAAGAAAGGTGGATTACAATGGAATTTCATGCAAATGAAGGAAAAAAAGTAGAGATAGAAGTAAATGGAGAAGTTTATTTAAGACATGCAATAAAAACAAGATTTGTAAAACAAGGAGATAGCTATATAGATTTATTTAGAGAATATGTTTCACCTATATATGAAGAAGGAGATATAGTATCAAGTAGTGAAAAAATAATTGCTTTATGCCAAAATAGAGTATTAAAAAGAGAAGATATAAAAATAGGATTTTGGGCTAAATTTTTATCAAAATTTGCACATAAAACAACAGCTGGTGTTGGGGTAGGAGAACCAATAAAAATGCAATTTGCTATTAACCAAGTTGGGTTATTAAAAGTATTATGGGCAAGTATTGCAAGTGCTGTTACAAAACTATTTGGTAAAAAAGGTGTATTTTATGAAATAGTTGGACAAGAAGTAAGTGGATTAGATGGATTTTATGATCACGTTTGGAAAGAATATGGAGATATTGGAATTTTACTTCCAGAAAATCCAACAAAAGTATGTGACGAAATACAAAAAGAATTAGGAATCTCTTGTATGATTGTAGATGCTAACGACTTGGGTCAAGAAGTAATAGGTCATTCAAGTGACATAAAATTATCTGAAGAAGAACTAAAAGGGTTAATAAAAGACAATCCAACAGGACAAGGTCACGAACAAACACCATTAATCTTAATAAGAAAGAAAACAGAAAACAAAGAATAAAAGGTTATAGTAGGTATAAAAGTCCATATTTGTATATGGGCTTTTTATATTAAAATGGTACTACAGTTATTTTAAAGGGGAAAATATGAAAAAGAAGAAAAAATCTAAAGGAAAGAAAATACTATTATTAGTTATTATAGTTTGTGCGATAATATTTTTATATAAAAAAGATTATATAGAAATTAATACATATGTAGCAGAGGCGAATTCTTTAGATGAAGAAAAAATAATATTAGTAAATAAAGATAATAAGATACCAGACGACTATAAAGCAAATTTACTAGAATATGAAGGTCATTTTATAGATAGTAGCATAGCTAGTAGTTTAGATAAAATGGTTAAGTCTGCAAAAAGAGAAGGGATTAATTTAAAAATAAATACTGCATATAGAGATAGAAATGAGCAACAAGAAATATATGAAAGAAGAGTAAATTTATATGTAAAAAAAGGAAATACTAAAGAGCAAGCTGTTTCTAAAACAAATTTGGAAGTTCAAAAGCCCGGATATTCGGAACATGAAACAGGCTTAGCACTAGATTTTAGTAATCCAAATAAACCAGAAGAAAATGCAGATATGTGGAAATGGCTAGAAAGTAATTCATATAAGTATGGTTTTATTTTAAGGTATCCCAAAGATAAAACGAATATAACAAAAGTTTCTAATGAAGAATGGCATTATAGGTATGTTGGGAAAGATATTGCAAAAGAAATGAAAATGACAGGCAAATGCTTAGAAGAATATGTAAATAACCTATTGTAAAAAAAATATAATATTGTTATAATATCCAAAAATGAGGTGAAAAATTATGGAAAATAAGAAAGTTAATATAGCGCTATTTATTATACTAGTAATTATAATTATTGCAATAATAATATTAGTGGGAAAATACAATAAACAAATTGCAGAAAAGGCACAAGATATTGTACAAAATACAATTGCTCCCGCATTGGCTTCGGAAGATGATAATATAAAAATAGTTCCAACATTAGATGATAAAATAAAAGGAAACACAATGTGGTGTGGTACATTTCAATTAATATGGAATGACTTAAAAAACAATATTGTAAAGCAAGATATAGAATTTTCGCCTCAACTAGATTGTGTGGACAATCTTAATAAGTCTAAATTTACAAAAGATATGATTTCAGAAGAAGATTATTATAAAAACTATGGCATAATTTCAGAAGAATTAAAAAATCAAATAGAAACAGATTTAATGAATAAATTTGGAAAGACAAGTGAGTTCATAAATAAGTTTAATTGGAGTAATGAGCAAAATGAAACAAGATATTTCTTGTATTCAACATTAATAAAAGACTTAAAATTTGCAATGCCTTTTGATGATTTAGAAACTGGAGATTTTGCAGGAAAAGATACAAAAACAAGTTATTTTGGTTTAAAACAAAATTCAAATTTAGAGGCAAGGGAACAAGTGCAAGTATTATACTATAATAATGAAGATGATAAAGCAATTTCTATACAAACTACAACTAATGACGAAATAATTTTATGCAGAACAAATACTGCTAAAAATTTTAACCAAGTAATACAAAAAATAGATACAGAGAAGAAAAATTATAAAGATAGTACAACATTAAAACCAGAAGAAATTTTAAAAATTCCAGAAATTAGAATAAATTCTGAAAAAGAATTTAAAGACATAGAAAATAAAGAATTTAAAGATATTAATGGAGAAAAGCTAAAAATAGAAAAGGCAATACAAACTATTCAGTTTGAATTAAATAAAAAAGGTGCAAAAGTAACAAGTGAAGCTGGTATGTCTGTAACTACAAATGGCATTACAGAAGAAAAGATTAGAGATTTTTCATTTGATGATGAGTTTGTAATCTTAATAAAAGAAAAAGATAAAGATCTACCATATTTTGCATTAAATATAACTAATATGAATGAATTTTAAATATAAAAAGAACCCAATTATTAGCTAAAAAATAATGATAGGGTTCTTTTTTTAAAATCGGGATTTTAATCCCCGTCCCCAATCCCTATTTAAAAATTAAATATAATGTGATAAAATAAAAAAATCAAATAAGAAAGGGAGAAAAATGACAACAGCAAAGCTAGTAATTATAGTAAAAATATTATTAACGATAATATTAATTGGAACAATATGTGCAATAACATTAATTATATATCTATTTAAAGGTGATGTAAAAGCAAAAGTACCAGGTTATGTAAAAAAAGAATATAATTTAAATAAATATGAAGTAGAAAATAGACCAATTTATGTAATGAATTCAAAAAAAGGAATAACTAATGAATTAGTAATAATGTATATTCATGGTGGGTCTTATGTTGGAGATTTAGAAAAAGAACATTGGAAAACTTGTGGTGATATTGTAAATAAATTAGGTTGTACAATCATACTTCCAGATTATCCACTTACTCCAAAATATAATTATAAAGATACATTTAATATGATGGAAGCATTATATAAAAAAGTTATAAATAAAGTAGATTCTGCAAAATTTGTAGTAATGGGAGATTCAGCAGGTGGAGGGTTAGCATTGGCCTTAATGCAAAAAATGGGAGAAGAAAATATAAAAATGCCAAATCAAACAATTTTAATATCACCATGGTTAGATGTAAGAATGAATAATCCAGAAATTGAGAAAATATCTAAAAATGACCCAATGCTTAATAAATCTGCATTAAAATTGGCAGGAGAGAACTACGCAGGAAAAGATGGAATAAATAGTTATTTAGTAAACCCAATAGAGGGCCCACTAGATAAAATAAAAAATGTATCCATTTTTACAGGAACATATGATATATTAAATCCAGATGTTAAAATTTTAAAAGAAAGAGCAGACCAGGCAGGTAATAAAATAGATATTTACGAAACAGAGAAGGCAACTCATATTTGGTTGTTGTATAAGTATAAAGATAAGAAAAATGATAAATTAGTAGAAGAACCATATAATAAAATGATAGAATTATTAAAAAATAATTAAGAGAAAGGATTAGTCAATTAAATAGATTAAAATATCTATTTAATTGATTTTAGGAAATAAATATGAAAAGGAAAGAAAAGAAAGAGCTAATATGGAGAAAACTTGACAACTCAGCAAAAATATTCCCATTATCTTCTAGCAGAAAATATAGTAGTGTATTTAGGCTTTCTGCTGTAATGAAAGAGAATATTAGTCCAAAATTGTTAGAAAAGGCTGTAAATAATGCTCTTAATAAATTTGAATTTTTTAAAGTAAGATTAAAAAAAGGTTTTTTTTGGTATTATTTTGAATATAATGATAAAAAAGTAGTAATAGAAGAAGAAAAAGACTATCCCTGTAAATATATAGATCCAAATACAAATAACGATTATCTGTTTAAAGTAACATATTTTGAAAGAAAAATTAATATAGATATTTTTCATTCATTAACAGACGGAAATAGTGCAATACAGTTTTTTAAAGAAATAGTGTACCAATATATAGAAATAGAGTATGCGAAAGAATTTAAAGATAAATTAAGAACGGATAGAAAAATTAATTTTAATGCTGAAGATAGTTACTTAAAAAATTACAATAAAAAAGTTAAAAATAGTTCTAAAAGTAGAAAAGCTTATATATTAAAAGGAAGAAAGATTCCTTTTGATGCTATAAGGGCTACACACGAAATAATAGATTTAACAAAATTAAAAGAAGTAAGTAAAGAAAAAGAAGTTACAATTACGCAATTATTAACAGGTGTATTAATAAAAGCAATTTACTTAGGAAATATGCAAGAAATTAAAAATAATAAACCTATAAAAATTTGCGTACCAGTAAACTTAAAAAAATACTTTAAATCTGAAACGATTAATAATTTCTTCTCCTATATAACAATTGTTGCAGATAGTAAAAAAATTGATTTTACAAATTTAGACGAGATATTAAAACTAGTAAAAAATGATTTTGAAGAATTATTAAAGCCAGAAGAAATAATGAAAACAATGTCTTTAAATGTGAAACTTGGAAATAATTTTTTTATAAGAATAATACCACTGTTTATGAAGCAAATATTTGTAAGACTAAGTTATTTGGAAATTAGAAAATATACAACAACAACATTTTCTAATATAGGAAGAATAGGTATTATAGCAGATTACCAAAAATATATAGAAGATTTTTTCTTTTTGATTGCACCAGAAAGAGTAGAAAAAATAAAATGTTCAACATGTTCATATGAAGATAAAATGTTTTTTACATTTACATCAATTTTAAGGCAAACAAATATTGAAGATAAATTTAAAAATATTTTAGAAGAATTAGGAATTAATGTTAAAATAGAAAGTAATGGTGTTTAATATGTTATATCCAAAATTATCAAATGTTAAAAGAAATAATATTATATTTATTGCATCTATAGCAATTTCAGTAATAATAATAAACATTTTATTAATAATAAATGTTCTTGTGGATAAGACAAATCATTGGTCTATGCTTTGTATAGCTGGAATTATATATGCATATGGAACAGTAATATATACAAAAAAACGAAATGTAAATATTGCATCTAACGTATTTGCACAATGTTTATTAGTATCACTTCTAATACTAGCGATAGATTATTTTTTAGGATATAGGGGTTGGTCAATAAACATAGCAATACCAATAGTTGTTATAGTAGCTAATTCAACATTAATGATTTTAACAATTATAAGTAGAAAAAGATATATAAGATATGCAGTATACCATATGTTAACTTTTTTATTTAGTATGATTCCATTAATTTTATTACTTAGTGGAATATTAGAAAACAAAGTACTAACAATCGTATCAAGTGGAATTGCAGGGCTTTCATTACTATTAACAATAATATTATGTGGAAAAGCAATGTGGGAAGAAACAAAAAAAAGATTACATGTGTAAAAATTTGTATGGGGGATGGTCTAAAGATCCTGGTTAAAATTAATAAAAAAATAAATATAAAAGTTAACCTTAACACGAAAAAGTTCATAAAATAAAATAAGTAGGTGAGTTTATGAAATTAATTGTTAAGGTTATTTTTATTATTTATATGTTTACAAATTTTGTACTTATATTTCATAGTAATGCTTATGCAATTGAACCTGCAGGAAAAACTTATGAAGGGATAGATGTTAGTGGTTGGCAAGGAGAAATAGATTTTACAAAAGTAAAAAATGCAGATATAAAATTTGTGTACATAAAGTCGAGTGAAGGAAAAAATACTGTTGACAGATATTTTAGGAGAAATTATGAAAAAGCTAAAGAAAATGGATTAAATATAGGTTTTTATCATTATGTAAGAGCTAGGAATACAGAAGATGCATTATTAGAAGCTAATCATTTTGCAAATACAATTGCCGGAACTATTCCAGATTGTAAATTAGCTATGGATTTCGAAAACTTTGGTAATTTATCTTTAAATGAAATAAATACAATTTCTAAAGTTTTTTTAGAACGAGTACAAGAAATAACGAATAAAGAAATGATAATTTATAGTAATACATCATCAGCTAGAAATATATTTAGTGCAGAACTTGCAAATAGATATCCTTTATGGGTTGCACAATATTATGTAAGTGAACCATCAAACAACGGAAAATGGAATAGTTGGGAAGGGTTTCAATATACAGACAAGGGAACTGTTCCAGGAATAAATGGATATGTAGATAGAGATAAATTTACAGAAAAAATATTGTTAGAAAATAAAGAAGAGATACCAAATAATAATACAGATATAGATAGTAGTGAAAATTATATAAGATATAAAATAAAAAAGGGAGATACATTAAGTGAAATTGCAATAAAATATAATACAACTGTTGCTGAACTTGTAAGAATTAATAACATAAAAAATCCAAATATTATATATGCAAATGAAATATTATTGATTCCAACTAAAAATAATTCTATAAGTAGTGGGAATGATGATAGAAACAATACAATTTATATTGTGCAAAAAGGAGATAATTTATATAATATAGCTAAAAGATTTAATACAACAGTAAGAAATATTGTAAATAACAATAATATAAAAAATCCAAATTTAATATATCCTGGTCAAAGATTAATTATTATAAAAAATACAGAGAACATACAAACTAAATATATGACATATAGAGTTAAAAGAGGTGACACACTATATGGAATAGCAAGAAGATATAATACTACAGTAAATAGATTAGTATATATAAATGGAATTAGAAATGCAAATTATATATATATTAATCAATTAATTAAAATTCCAATAAATATAAGTATTGGTGAATATGACTGTGGACATTGCATATATACAGTAAAAAGAGGTGACACTTTAACAAAAATAGCTAATAAATTTGGAAAAAGAATAAGTGAAATTGCAGAGTTAAATAATATTAAAAATATAAATTATATTTATGTTGGTCAAAAATTAAGAATATGAGAAAAGTTTTATTGACGAAAAAAACACTTTATTATATACTAAACATAGAAAATTTGTGTTGCAAGGAGGCACATTATGCAAAAGATAAGCAAGAAAATAATCTTTATAATAATATTATTTTGTGTTATTGTAGGAAACAGCTTTTGCTTAGCAGAAAATACTGTAACAACTAAGGGAAAAGCTAAAATAGATAATAATATAGAAAGTGAAAATTCTATAAATCAAGTTATAGAGGAAAAAATAGAAGAACCAAAGGTAGAATTAAGTTATCCAGAAATAGAAGCTAAAAAAACTAAGATAGGTCCACTTACAATGGAAGAAGTAATAGCTCTAGCTATAGCAATGCAATCTTTTTTAGGTATTATTATTGCAATTTCTTTATATGTTAAAAGTAGAAAAGATAGAGATGAAGATGATTGGGAAGAGGACGATTATATAAACGAAGTAAAAGAAAAAGAACAAGAAGAGCCAAAAGCAATGAAAGAATTAAAAGAAGAGGCAGCTTCTAAAGAACCAAAGGCAATAGAAAAATTAGAAGATGAGAAAAAACTAGAAAAAATTAGAAAAGAAAGAGAAACAGCTTTAGAAGATATAAATATAGAAAATAAAGAAGAAGATAAAACAATTGATAATAAGAACAAAGAAGAAATTAAAAAGGAAACTACAGAAGATACACAGATATTAAATTCTAAACATCAAAAAGCATTAGATGACTTTTATAAATATGCAGAAGAAATAAAAAAAGAAAAGAAAAGTAAACGTGGAAAAGGAAAGCATTCTATGTAAAAAATAACATAAAGTATTAGTGGGAAATAGTAAATTATACCAAACTTTTTTGGATTTGTCATAATGAAAAGAAGATTTAAGAGAATTCTCTTAAATCTTTTTTTGGTAGATAATTATTAAACTAGGTAATGCTAATGGTTTACAATATCACAAATTTGTTATATAATAGGGCAAAATTAAAAAGAAAGGGAGATTTTAATGGACAATAAGGTTAATGAAGAAGTAGATATAAATCAATTAATGAAAGTTAGAAGAGAAAAATTAGATGAACTAAGAAATGAAGGAAAAGATCCATTTGCTATAACAAAATACGACAGAACTGAAACAGCTGGTCAAATAAAAGCAGATTATGAATCTTATGAAGAAAAAGATGTATCTGTTGCAGGTAGAATAATTGCTAAAAGAATAATGGGAAAAGCTTCATTTTGTACTATACAAGATAGTGACGAAAAAATACAAAGCTATGTTAGTGTAAACGATTTAGGTGAAGAAAGTTATAAAGCTTTTAAAACTTATGATATAGGTGACTTTATAGGAATTAAAGGTTTTGTATTTAAAACAAAAACAGGTGAAATATCTGTACATGCAAAAGAAGTAACATTGTTATCTAAATCTTTAAGACCATTACCAGAGAAATTTCATGGTTTAAAAGACCCAGATTTAAGATACAGACAAAGATATGTAGATTTAATAGTAAATCCAGAAGTTAAAAAAACATTTGAAATTAGAAGTAAAATAATAAAAGAAATAAGAAATATTTTAGATGAAAAAGGTTACCTAGAAGTAGATACACCAATGCTAAATACAATTTCTGGTGGTGCAACAGCAAAACCTTTTATAACACATCACAATGCGTTAAATATAGATATGTATTTAAGAATTGCTACAGAATTAAATTTAAAGAGATTAATTGTTGGTGGTTATGATAAAGTATATGAAATGGGTAGAATATTTAGAAATGAAGGAATGGATATAAGACATAATCCAGAATTTACATCTATAGAACTATATGCTGCATACCAAGACTATAATGACATGATGAACATAACAGAAGAATTATTTTCAGAAGTAGCAAAAAGAGTTTTAGGAACAACAAAAATAACATATCAAGGACAAGAAATAGACTTAACACCTAAATTTAAAAGAATTACAATGATAGATTCTATTAAAGAAGCTACAGGAATAGACTTTAATAACATAAATACAGATGCAGAAGCAGTAGCTTTGGCTAAAGAAAAAGGAATAGAAATTCCAGATAAAACTAAAGAAACTAGAGGAGATGTTATTAGTTTATTCTTTGATGAATATGTAGAAAAAACACTAGTACAACCAACATTTATATATGATTATCCAGTAGAAATTTCTCCACTTGCAAAAAGAAAACAAGAAGACCAAAGACTTACAGAAAGATTTGAAATATTTATAGGTGGAAGAGAATATGGTAATGCTTTTTCTGAATTAAATGATCCAATTGACCAATATGAAAGATTTAAAAAACAGGTTGAAGCAAGAGATGCTGGCGACGACGAAGCAGGAATGATGGATGAAGATTATATTAACGCATTAGAAATAGGTTTACCTCCTACAGGAGGATTAGGAATAGGAATAGATAGATTTGTTATGTTATTAACAGATGCTGCATCAATAAGAGATGTATTATTATTCCCAACAATGAAACCTTTAAAAGATGTAAATGTGGGAAATGATGTAAGTAAAAAAACTTACGATGATTCTAAAAGCAATGAAAAAGCAGAGCCTTGTAAGATTGATTTTTCAAATGTAAAGATTGAACCAATCTTTAAAGAAATGATTGATTTTGATACATTTGCAAAGTTAGACTACCGTGCAGTAAAGATTTTGGCTTGCGAAGCAGTACCTAAGTCAAAGAAATTGCTTAAATTCACATTAAATGATGGTGAACGCAAAAACCGTGTAATTTTAAGTGGCATTCACGAGTATTACGAACCGGAAGAACTTGTAGGAAAGACTGCAATTGCTATTGTAAATTTACCACCTAAAAAGATGATGGGAATTGATTCTGAGGGAATGTTGATTTCAGCAGTTCACGAAGAAGATGGCCATGAAGGATTAAATCTTCTTATGGTAGATGACAGAATTCCAGCAGGTGCAAAGCTTTATTAAAGATGAAGAAAGAAACATAATAATGAAGATAGATATTTATTAAAACTAGTTAATTAGATAAATAAAAAATTCCACTTAAATAGTGGAATTTTTTTGCCAATTGTGATATATTTCATAAAAATAAAACTATAAAAAATATAGGTATAAATTTAATTACAAAGGAGAGAATGTTATGTTTTATTTTCCAGGAGGGGGAAGTTATTTATACATATTATTATTAATTATGATTATAACCAATATTATGACAGGAAGAGTAGACTTGTTAGGACTAGTATTAAGTATACCAGGAGTATTAATAGCAATTACATTTCACGAATATGCACATGCCTTAGCAGCAGTAAAACTTGGTGATGAAACACCAAAAATGCAAGGAAGATTGAGCTTAAATCCATTATCACATTTGGACCCAATAGGTATTGTAATGCTTATATTTGCACATATTGGTTGGGGTAAACCAGTACAAATAAATCCAAGAAATTTTAAGGGTAGAGTTTCTATGAGTGCAGCAGAAGCAATTGTTTCGGTTGCAGGACCACTTATGAACTTTATATTAGCACTTGTGTTTTCTCTCATATTTGCAGCTTTAGTAACATTTGTGCCAACAATATGGACAATGGCAAATGGAATAATAACAACAGTAATTTTAAATATTATTATTGTTAATATAGGTTTAGGAGTATTTAATCTAATTCCGTTACCACCATTAGATGGTTCAAAAATATTAGCACATTTTTTACCTGTAAATGCAAGAAGATGGTTTATAGAGCATGAAAACATATTTTATATAGCTTTTATTGTCATTTGGCTTACACCAATTGCTTCAAGTATTACATCACCTATAATAAATGCTATACTAGGGGCGTTATTAAATATAGGATTTGCAATATTTTAAAAGGAGAAAAAATGAAAGACGTAATAATATTAGGAATAGAGTCAAGTTGTGACGAAACTTCTGTTTCTATTGTGAAAAATGGAAGGGAAGTATTATCAAATGTAATAAATACACAAATAAGTATTCACGAATTATATGGTGGAGTTGTGCCAGAGATTGCTTCTAGAAATCATGTAGAAAATATATCACCAGTAATGAAAGAAGCTTTAAAAGAAGCTAATATAAAAATTGATGACATAGATGCAGTTGCATGTACATATGGTCCAGGGTTAGTAGGTGCTTTATTGGTAGGTGTTTCTTATGCCAAAGCATTAAGCTATGCGGCAAATAAACCACTTATAGGTGTAAACCACATTCAAGGTCATATTGCAGCAAATTATATAACATATAAAGACTTAAAACCTCCTTTTTTAACACTATTAATATCTGGAGGAAATACACAACTTGTACTAGTAAAAGATTATACAGAATTTGAAATATTAGGAAAAACTAAGGACGATGCGGTTGGAGAAGCGTTTGACAAAATTGCAAGAGTTATAGGATTAGGATATCCAGGAGGTCCTAAGATGGATAAATTAGCAAAAGAAGGAACTCCAAATATAGAACTACCAAAAGTACATGTAGAAGGATTAAACTTTAGCTTTAGTGGATTAAAGACAGCAATAATTAATTTACACCATAAAAATCCCAATATAAATAAAGCAGACTTAGCAGCAAGTTTTGAAAAGGATGTAGCAGAAATTTTATTAAAAAATACAAAAATGGCTGTAAAAGAAACAAAGATAAATAAAATAGCTTTGGCAGGAGGAGTATCTGCTAATAGCTATATTAGAAAGGCATTTAAGGAATTAGAGGAAAAAGAAAACATACAAGTATATTATCCAGAACTTAAATTATGTACAGATAATGCAGCAATGATAGCTTCTGCAGGATACTATAATTACTTAAAAGATAATTTTTCGGATTTAAATTTAAATGCTGTACCAAATTTAAAATTATAATAGAAAGAGGTCAAAAAATGTCGATTTATGCAATTTCAGATTTACATTTATCATATAACACAGACAAACCAATGGATATATTTGGGTGGAAAAATTATGAAAATAAGATAAAAGAAAACTGGAATAGTAAAGTAAAAGAAAGTGATTTAGTTATTTTAGGCGGAGATTTTTCTTGGTCTATGGACTTAAAGGACACATATAAAGATTTCGAATTTATACATAAATTGCCAGGAAAGAAAATATTAATAAAAGGAAACCACGATTATTGGTGGGGAACTTTAACTAAAATGAAAAAATATATAAATGAAATAGGATTTAATGATATAAATTTTCTATATAACAATAGTTACGAGTTCGAAGGAAAAATAATTTGTGGAACAAGGGGTTGGAATTTTACTGACCTACAAGAAGATGATGAAAAGATATATAATAGAGAAATACAAAGATTAAAATTGTCTTTAGAAGATGCAGTAAAAAAATATGGAACAGATAAAGAAATTATAGTATGTTTACATTACCCACCACTAAAAACAAATGAAATTTCGGATTTTGTAAGAGTTATGGAAGAATATAATGTAACAAAGTGTATATATGGGCATTTACATGGACCAGCACATAAATTCATTGTAGAAAAAAATATAGATAATATACAATATATTATGACAAGTTGTGACTATACAAACTTTGATCTTGTAAAATTATTTTAGTATATAAATTAATAAAATTGTAAAATTATTGTAATATTATGGGCAAAGCACTTGCAATTCACATAATTTGTGATATAATATGAGGGCATTAGAAAACTATAAGGATAATAAAGCGAAAGGGTTGAAATAAATGAGTATAAAAGTAGAAAAAACAGATAACAAAAATGAATTAAAATTAGAATTTACAGTAGCAGCTGAAAAGTTTGAAGAAGCAATTAAAAAAGTATACTTCCAAACAGCTAAATATTTTAATATACCAGGATTTAGAAAAGGTAAAGCTCCAATGAAAATAGTAGAAAAATACTATGGAGAAAGTATTTTTTACGAAGATGCTTTTAACGAAATATTAAAAGAAGAATACGATAAAGAATTAAAAGAAAATGATGTAACAGCTGTAAGTTATCCAGAATTCGATATAAAACAAATGGAAAAAGGAAAAGACTTAATCTTTACAGCTACAGTTCAAACAAAACCAGAAGTAGAATTAGGTAAATATAAAGGTATAGAACTTAAAAAAGTAGAGTATACTGTAAAAGATGAAGATATAGATCATGAGTTAGGACATATGCAAGAAAGAAATTCTAGAATTGTTACAGTAGAAGATAAAGCAGTAGAAAAAGGAAATATAGCTGTAATAGACTTCGAAGGATTTGTAGACGAAAAAGCATTCGAAGGTGGAAAAGCAGAAGGATACGAACTAGAAATAGGAAGCAACACATTTATACCAGGATTCGAAGATCAAATAGTAGGAATGAAATTAGCAGAAGAAAGAGATATTAAAGTTAAATTCCCAGAAGAATATTTTTCTAAAGAATTAGCTGGAAAAGATGCTATTTTCAAAGTAAAAGTAAACGAAATAAAGAAAAAAGAATTACCTAAATTAGATGATGAATTTGCTAAAGATGTTAGCGAATTTGATACATTAAAAGAATTAAAAGCAAGCATAAAAGAAAAATTAGAAAAAGAAAACGAAGATAGAGTAAAATTCGAAACACAAGACATGGCTGTAAAAGCAGTTTGTGACAACACAGAAATAGATATTCCATCTGGTATGATAGAAACAGAAATAGACAACATGGTAAACGATATGAAAACAAGATTACAATACCAAGGTTTAACATTAGATAGCTATTTATCAATGATTGGAAAAACAGAATCTGAGTTTAGAAAAGATTATGAAGAACAAGCAAAAGAAGCTGTTAAATCAAGGTTAGTAATTGAAGCGATCGTTAAAAAAGAAAAAATAGAAGCAAGCGATAAAGATGTAACAGAAAAATTAGAAGAAATGGCTAAAAATTACGGAAAAGAAGCAAAAGAATTAGAACAAAATGAAGCATTAAAGAACTACCTAAAAGGAAGTTTAGAAACAGAAAAAGCAATAGAATTTGTAGTAAAAAACGCAAAAATAAAATAAAGTAATAAAAGGAGTTTAATAGTTAGTTATTAAACTCCTAATTATTTCTAAAAAACAATTAATTTATATTGTTAAAAAACGAATAAATGTTAATAAAAAGGTTTGCATTTATAAAAAATATGATATAAAATAAGGTAAGTTTTAAAGGAGGAATTTTATTATGTATAAAAAAGATTTAAATAGTTTAGTACCATATGTAATAGAACAAACAAGTAGAGGAGAAAGATCATACGATATATTTTCAAGACTACTAAAAGATAGAATAATATTTTTAGGAGAACAAGTAGATAGTGCATCTGCTGGTGTTGTAATAGCACAAATGCTATTTTTAGAATCAGAAGATCCAGAAAAAGAAATACATTTATACATAAATAGCCCGGGAGGATCTATAACAGATGGAATGGCTATAGTAGACACAATGAATTATATTTCTTGTCCAGTTTCAACTATTTGTGTAGGGTTAGCAGCAAGTTTTGGAGCAGTATTATTAGCAAATGGTGAAAAAGGAAAAAGATTTGCAACACCAAATTCAGAAATATTAATTCACCAACCATTAATAGGTGGTCAAGGAGGAGGAATTTCTGGTCAAGCAACAGAAATAAAAATATATTCAGACCATATGATGAAAACAAGAGAAAAATTAAACAAATTATTAAGTGAAAAAACAGGTCAACCAATAGAAGTAATTAATAGAGATACAGAAAGAGATAACTATATGACAGCAGAAGAGGCTCTAAAATACGGACTTATAGATGGTATTATGGATAAAAGAAGATAATTATATGCTAAGGATAACATAAAAGAAGGAGCGCTTATTATGCAAAAAAATGAAAATAATAAAAACATTAGATGCTCATTTTGTGGTAAAACACAAGATAGTGTAGAAAAAATAGTTGCAGGTCCTGGTGTATATATTTGTAACGAATGTATACAAGTTTGTTCAAACATAATAGAAAATGAATATTATGAAGATGAAGAAGATTTATATACAACCGTAGAAGAAGATGTTGTACCTACACCAGAAGAAATAAAAACTATTTTAGACGAATATGTAATAGGTCAAGAAGATGCAAAAAAATCATTATCTGTAGCTGTATATAACCATTATAAAAGAATAAATAATGAAGATGAAAAAAGTAATAAAGACGATGTAGAGATAAAGAAAAGTAATATATTATTACTAGGGCCAACAGGTTCTGGTAAAACATTACTTGCCCAAACATTAGCTAAAATATTAAATGTTCCATTTGCAATAGCAGATGCGACAACATTAACAGAAGCAGGTTATGTTGGGGAAGATGTAGAAAATATATTATTAAAACTAATACAGTCAGCAGATTACGACATAGAAAAAGCAGAAAGAGGAATTATTTATATAGATGAGATAGACAAAATTTCTAGAAAATCTGAAAATCCATCTATAACAAGAGATGTAAGTGGAGAAGGTGTACAACAAGCATTACTTAAAATTATAGAAGGTACGAATGCTTCTGTTCCACCACAAGGAGGAAGGAAACATCCACACCAAGAACTAATACAAATTAATACAGAGAACATATTATTTATTTGTGGTGGTGCGTTCGAAGGTTTAGAGAAAATCATAGATCAAAGAACAGGAAAAAAAGCAATAGGTTTTGGGGGAGAAAAGAAGGAAATTGCTAAGAAAACAAAAACAGAAGTATTTAAAGAACTATTGCCACAAGACTTATTAAAATTTGGTTTAATTCCAGAATTTGTAGGTAGATTACCAATAGTAACAACTCTAGAAGAACTAGATAAAGAAGCACTAATTAGCATATTAACTAAACCAAAAAATGCATTAGTAAAACAATACAAAAAACTATTAGCTATGGATGGCGTAGATTTAGAATTTAAACCAGAAGCAGTAGAAGCAATAGTGGAAAAAGCAATAGAAAGAAAAACAGGAGCTAGAGGTTTACGTTCTATTATAGAAGAAATTATGAGAGATATAATGTTTGATATTCCATCTAACCCTAAAATAGAAAAATGTATTGTAACAAAAGAAACTGTAGATGAAAAGACAAAACCAGAAATAATAATAAATGAAAGCAAAGAACCTAAAAAACAAGTAATAAAAAGAAAAACAATAAGACCAAATGAAATAGAAACTGCATAATGTAAAAGATGAATTTACTATATATGTAAATTTAATAAATTAAATTATAAAAAAATTAAATAGAAGGAATAGTATCTTATAAAAAATATGCTAAAAATCCTTCTATTTTTTTGCTTATGGTTGAAAAAAACGTTAAGTTGTGATATATATAATTTTACAAAAAATAGGTGAAAAAGAGAAAGAAAATGAAAAATATAAAAGATTATAATTTAGACGATCTAAAAAAAGAATTTGAAGAATTAGGAGAAAAACCATATAGAGCAGAACAAGTTTTTATGTGGTTATACAAAGAAAAAGTAAAACAATTTGATGATATGACAAATTTGTCAAAAGAATTGCGAAATAAATTAAAAGAGAACTTTTCGATATGTAATTACGAAATAGAAAGAAAATTAATATCAAAAGATGGTACAAAAAAATACTTGTTTAATATATTAGATGGTAATATGATAGAAACAGTATTAATGGAATATCACCATGGAAAAACAGTATGTGTATCATCACAAATTGGTTGCAAAATGGGATGTAAATTTTGTGCTTCTACAGGAATTCCTTTTGTTAGAAACTTAACAGCAGGAGAAATTGTAGAGCAAATTATAGCAATAGAACAAGACGAAAATACGAAAATATCTAATATAGTATTTATGGGGATTGGAGAACCATTTGATAATTTTGACAATGTAATAAAAGCGATAGAAATATTAAATAATCCAAAAGGATTAAATATAGGAGCAAGACATATAAGCATTTCTACTAGTGGAATAGTACCTAAAATTTATGAACTTGCAGACAAGAAAATACAATGTACATTATCTATATCCTTACATGCAACAAACGACAAAAAAAGAAGTGATATGATGCCTGTAAATAATGCTTATCCAATAGAAGAGCTAATGAAAGCATGTAAATATTATATAGAAAAAACTAATAAAAGAATATCTTTTGAATATGCACTTGCAAAAGATAATAACGACAATTTAGAAGATGCAAAAGAATTAGTTAGCTTATTACGTGGAATGCTGGCACATGTAAACTTAATACCAATAAATAAAATAGAAAATGGTAAATTTGTAAAGTCTACAAATAATAATATAATAAAATTTAGAGATTACTTAAATGAACATGGTATTGTAGCAACAATAAGAAGAGAGCTAGGTTCAGATATAGAAGCAGCATGTGGACAACTAAGAAGAAAGACGATAGAAGAAAAACGTTAGAGGTGATAAAATGAAGTGTTTTGCTAAGACCGATTTGGGAAAAGCAAGAGAATTAAACGAAGATTCATACTATATTCCATCAGATGAAAATGAACTAAGAATATATATGCTAGCAGATGGAATGGGTGGATACAATGGTGGAGAAATTGCAAGTAAGTTAGCAATAGAATCTGCTAGAAAATATTTAACAAATAATTTTAATACTATAACACATGACAGAATAAATATAGAAGAACTAATAAGAAGTAGTATGGAATATGCTAATATGGTTGTATTCGAAAAGTCTAAAGAAATACCAGAATTAGAAGGAATGGGTACAACTTTGGAATTAGTTTTAAGTTATGGTAATAAAATATATATAGGTCATGTTGGAGATAGTAGAATATATAGAGTAAGAAAAAATATTATAAGAAAGCTTACAACAGACCATAGTTATGTAGAAAAATTGGTAAAAGAAGGAACAATAACTAGAGAAGAAGCCGAAAACCATCCTAAAAAGAATATGTTAATGAAGGCATTAGGGTGTACTCCTTATGTAGAGCCAGATGTAACAACAAAGGGATTTCTTAAAGGAGATGTACTTTTATTAACATCAGATGGTTTAACAAATATGGTTTCTAACCAAGAAATTTATGACATAGTAACAAATGATGTCATAAATGCTGGAACAAAGTTGGTCGAACTAGCAAATGATAGAGGAGGATATGATAACATAACGGTTGTTATCGTATATAATGATTAAGGAGAGATGAAATAATGGACCTAGAGGGGAAAATATTAGGTAACAGATATGAAATAATAGAAAAAATAGGAAATGGTGGAATGGCAACGGTTTATAAAAGTAAAGACCGTGTTTTAAATAGATATGTAGCAGTAAAGATATTAAGAGATGAATTTACAACAGATGAAGAATTTATAAAAAGATTTAGGATAGAAGCTCAATCTGCTGCAAGTCTTACACACCCAAATATTGTTTCTATTTTTGATGTAGGAAATGAAGGTAACTTATATTATATTGTAATGGAGCTAATTAAAGGTAAGACTTTAAAGGAAATAATAACAGAAGAAAATGGGCCACTACCTTGGAAATGGTCATTAAATGTTGTAACACAAATTGCTTCTGCATTAGAAACAGCTCATAAAAACAATATAGTTCACAGAGATATAAAACCACATAATATTATAATTACAGAAGATGGAATTGCAAAAGTTACAGACTTTGGAATTGCAAAAGCAGTTTCAAACTCTACGATAACTGCTTTTGGTACTACAATAGGTTCTGTACACTATTTTTCACCAGAACATGCTAGGGGAGGTTTTACAGATGCAAAATCTGACTTATATTCTTTAGGTGTTGTAATGTATGAAATGCTAACAGGAAAAGTTCCTTTTGATGCAGATACACCAGTTTCTGTAGCTTTAAAACATATGCAAGAAAAACCAGTAGAACCAAAAGAACTAAACGAAAATATTCCACAAGTTGTAAATGATATTATAATGAAGGCTATGCAAAAAGATATTAACTTAAGATATCAATCTGCAACGGAAATGGTTAAAGACTTAAATACAGCATTAAAAAATCCAGATGAAAATTTTGTACATATAGGCAATAACATAGGAGCTGCCACACAAAGAATTTCTACACAAGAGATTGCAGAAGCAGAAAGAAGAGCAAACGAAAAAAATAATAAAGGAAAAGAGAAAAAATCAAATAAATTTCTAGAGTTTATAAAGAAACATAAAGTAGCTTCTGCTATACTTGGAGCAATATTGCTATTCTTTATAGCTTTTGGAGCAACAATGGGAATTGTAGAAATTGCAAATCCAAATGAAGTACAAATTCCAGATTTAGTAAACAAAACTGAGGAAGAAGCAGAACAAATATTAAAAGATTTAAAATTAAAGTTAGTTGTAAAATCTGAAGAGTATGATGAAAACATAGAAAAAGGAAAAATAATATCTCAAGACCCAACATACAAAGAGAATTATAAAATAAAAGAACATAGCGAAATTTCTGTAATTATAAGTAAAGGAACAGAAAAAGTAGATGTACCAAATGTTGTAGGTAAAACAAAGGAAGAAGCAGAAAAGGAATTAAAAGATGCAGGTTTAGTACCAGAAATAATAGAAGAAAATGATGAAAAAGTAGAAGCCGGAATAGTACTAAGCCAAGACCCAGAAGATGGCGAAAATGTAAATAAAGGAAGCAAAGTAAAATTAGTTGTAAGCAAAGGAAGCGCAATTGTAAAAGTAGAAGTTCCAAGCTTAGTTGGAAAAAATGAACAAGAAGCGAAAGCTTTATTAGCAGAAGCAGGCTTAAAAGCTAATATTATAAATGATGAAGACGATTCTAAAAATGATGGAGTTGTACTAAGACAAAGTAAAGAAGCAGGAACACAAGTTCAAGAGGGAACAACAATTACTATTACAGTAAACAAGGTTTCACAAGCTAAAGAAACAACATTTACAATAGATGTAAAGAAGATAACAGGTGGATACGATAAAGACGAAACAGGAAATAATGTAGGTGGTAATAAGTCTAAAACAGTTGATGTAATAATTACAGTTAACGGAAAAGAAGCATATAGACAATCTAATGTAGATAAAAACTCTACAATAACAGCAAAAGTAAGTGGAAAAGGATCTCAAACAGTTGTTGTTACATTAAAAGATGATAAAGGCGAAAATTCTAGATCTACAGTATTTAACTTTAATACATCATCAACCTATACTTTTAATTAAAACAAAAAGATAAAGCTTTTTATATGAGCTTTATCTTTTTGTGTATAGTAGGGAAGTTCTTCTACTAGTAAAAATTTATGTACTAGAAAATCTTAGGCTTATTTTTTGCAAAGTAGAATAATATAGACAGAATAAAATTGAAATTTAAAAAATGTGTGATATAATAAACCAAAAACAAAAAGGGTGAGTTATGCAAGGAAAAATAATAAATAATATTTCTAATTTATATTATATAGAATCAAACGATCAAATATATACTTGTAATGCAAGAGGAAAGTTAAAAGAAGATGGAATTGTAGTTGGAGATATAGTAAATTTTAACGAGAATGAGCATATAATAGAAAAAATAGAAAAAAGGATAAATTATATTAAGAGACCGAAAATTTCTAATATAACGCAAATAATATGTGTATTATCTTCTAAAGATCCAAAGCCAGACTTATTAATGTTAGATAAACAGCTAGCATATGCAGAATATGTTGGGATAAAAAGTGTTATAGTAATTAATAAGATAGATTTAAATAAAGAAAAAGCAGAAGAAATAGAAGAAATATATAATAATATAGGGTATGAAGTAGTAAAAACGAATGCAAAAGAAAAAGATGGAATAGAAAGCTTAAATAGAATTTTAGAAAATAATATTAGTGTATTTGCTGGAAATTCTGGTGTTGGTAAGTCTACACTATTAAATAGTATCTTTGGAAAAGAATTATCTAAATCTGGATTAATTAGTAATAAAAATAAAAAAGGAAAAAATACTACAACAAAAATATCTTTATATAAGCTTAAAGAAAATGAATATATTGCAGATACTCCAGGCTTTTCAACGTTTGATATTTCAGAAATACAGTCTAATGAACTAGCTAAATATTTTAAAGAATTTAAAAATTACATAAAAGAATGTGAATATGTAGGGTGCAGGCATATAAAAGAAGAAAGTTGTGGAATAAAAAATGCATTACAAAGAAACGAAATTTCAGAAAGTAGATATCAAAATTTTATAAAAATATATGAAGAATTAAAAGATAGGGAGGAACATAAATGGTAGAAATTTCAGCATCAATACTAGATGTAAAAGAAGAGGAATCAGCAAAAACATTTTACAATTTAGAAGTAGCAAAAACAGATTATTTTCATATAGATGTTATGGATGGGAAATTTGTAGAAAAAAATACTGTAGATAAAATGAATAAATATACAAATATATTAAAGCAAATTACAATATTGCCACTAGATGTACACTTAATGGTGGAAGATGTAGAAACATATGTAAAGCTATATAGTGCAATAGAGCCAAACATTATAACATTTCATTTGGAAGCATGTAAGGATAAAGAAGAGGTTCACAAAATAATAAAATTAATAAGAGAAAATAATTGCAAAGTTGGAATTGCAATTAAGCCAACAACAGATATAAAAGACATATACGAATTTTTGCCATATATAAATACAGTTTTAGTAATGACAGTAGAGCCAGGAAAAGGTGGACAGAGCTTAATTTCAGAAACTTTAAGAAAAATAAAAATATTAAAAGAATATTTAAATCAAAATAATTTAGACACATATATAGAAGCAGATGGTGGAATAAATATAGAA
The DNA here is from genome assembly GCA_900552655.1 of uncultured Clostridium sp. Classification (GTDB taxonomy): domain Bacteria; phylum Bacillota; class Clostridia; order TANB77; family CAG-508; genus Merdicola. The sequence continues at coordinate 263 of USAE01000024.1, read as the reverse complement.
ACGATAGAAGAAGTAAAAGATGCAGGAGTAGATATAGCTGTTGTAGGTAATGGTATTTTAAAAACAGAGAACTATGAAGAAACAATAAAAAAATTAAAAGCGTAAAACAGGGATCTGGTAACGGTCCTTAAAATCCCAGTTTTTTATACCAGGAGAAAAAATTGTACTAAATAATTAAAGCGTACCTAAAATTTTAGGTGCGCTTTTCGTTGTTTATATACTTCCGGCTATGCCGGTAGTAGCATAGGCTTTAGCTTTGTAGA
>USAE01000023.1 GCA_900552655.1 uncultured Clostridium sp. | reverse complement strand
ATAAATATGTTATACATTATATTTATTATTATTTTGTAAAATAGATATAATTAAATTAGCACATTCGTCTACAGGACTTATATTAAATGTTTTATTTTTTAATTCTTCAGGAACTTGTTTAGTTTTTAAAATAAGTTTTATAAAATTAAAAAATAAATTTTCATCTAGATCATATTGGAATATACCATCTGAATTTCTCCAAGTAATATTTCCCAAGCGAAATATCGTTATAGGGAGACCGTTTTTTTGCTCTGCTAAAAGCAATCTTTCTGCTTCAAATTTTGTTTTTATATAAATGTTATCACCAACATCTTGGTTAATAAATAAATCCTTTTCTGTAAAAGAAAATTCACCTTTTGGATCCTCAGTTCCTGCTATAGATAGTGTAGAAATGTGTACTAAATGACAATTTTTAATATCTTTACACACATCTATTAAATTTTTTACACTTAATACATTTGTTTTTTCGAAATTAGAATAATTTCCTAGATGTTTAACAGTTGCAGCAGAATTAATTATATATTTAATATTCTGTTTTAAACTATTATATAGTTTATAAGAAAGCCCAAGGTGTTCTTTAGTAAAATCACCATTAATAACAAATATTCTATTTCCAAAATAAGAATTTAAGCCATCTTTAAAATAGTAATTTAATCTTTCTTTCAGCCTGCTAGTTGCATTTTTCAACGAATTTCCTCTAACTAAACAATATACAGTGTAAGGAGTTTTCTTAAGTAACTCATAAAGAAGATGGGAACCTAAAAAACCAGTAGCTCCGGTTAATAATATATCACCATTCAAAGAAATAGGCTCAGGCTTTTCTATTGTAAAGCCTTCATATTTATAAGAATCGTTATTTTCAATATTAATATCTTTAGTGGAAATTGCATATTTTTCTAATAATTTAATAGTAGGATATCTATAAAAATCTTGTGCTGATAAATTTATACCATATTCTAAAGCTTCTACTGAAACTTTAATTGAATCTAAAGAGTCACCACCTAAAGAAAAGAAATTATCTTTAATACCAACTGTATCCTTTCCTAAAACTTTTTCCCATATAGAACATAGAGTTTTTTCTAGTTCATTTTTAGGTGGTTCATAAATTTCATTATCTTTATCTTGGGCAAAAGACAACAATTTTTTTCTATCTATTTTTCCATTAGTGTTTAAAGGAAACTCTGCTAAAAATTCAAATTGGTTTGGCACCATATAGTGTGGTAGCTTTTTAACGAGTTGGTTTCTAAAAGTTTCTTGATCTATTTTAGATGAGTCCATAATAACAAAGGCAATTAATGTTGGATTTGCAGAATCTTCATTATTAAAAATAACGGTACAATTTTTAATACCAGAAATATTTTTTATAGTACTTTCAATTTCACCTAAATCAATCCTATAACCTCTATATTTTACTTGATTGTCATTTCTACCAACAAACATGATTGTACCATCTGGAAGCCATTTAGCGAAATCACCAGTTTTATATAGTTTATTTTGTAAATTAAAAGATAGCTTTGTTTTTTCAGGATTATTTAAATATCCATTACCAACACATTCACCTTGCACATATATTTCTCCAATGTTTCCGATAGGAACAGATTTTTTTAATTTATCTAAAATTAAAATTTTAGAATTACCAACAGGAGTGCCAATAGGAACTATAGTATCAGCTGGTAAATCGTTTTTAAATTTGTACATTGTACAACAAATAGTAGTTTCTGAAGGCCCATATCCATTTATAATTTTTATATCTGGATTTAATTTATAAAAATTAGCTAAAGTACAAGCTTTAATTGGCTCTACTCCAACTAATATTTTATTTAATGCTAATTTAGGGTATTTATCTAACTCTTCGTATATAGAATGTAACATAGAAGGTGGAAAATACGAAAAGGTAATATTATTAGCATAAATGTATTCTGCAAGATTAGAAATACTACTATTATTTAAATCCTTATATAAGTGTAAATTTGCACCAAAAGCAAGTGCTGTAAAAATTTCTGCCATACTAACATCAAAACAAATATTAGTAACAGATAGAAAATTATCGTTAGGTAATATTGTATTGTCAAAATAATAATTTAAAGAATACACAAAATTTATAATATTATTATGTGACTGAACAGTACCTTTTGGTTTACCAGTAGAACCAGAAGTATATATAATGTAAGCATTATCGTCTGGGTCTACTTTAGGAAATACGAAATTTTCTTTAAAATCTTTTAAATTTGTTAGGTATAGTTTATTGAAATCTAATTTCAAATTGTCGAAATAATCTTCGGTAACTAATATTTTACTATTGCTGTCTTGCAGGATATATTCTATTCTTTCTTTAGGATAACCTGAGTAGATTGCCAAGAATGCTGAACCAGTTTTCAAAATCCCAAGAAGTGTGGCAATAAGATTAATATCTTTATGCTGTAATAAGACAGCTACAGTATCACCTTTTCTTATGCCATTACTAATAAGATTATTAGCAATTTTAGTACTATAAATATCTAAATCTTTGTAAGAAATGTGTGAATTATTAAAAGTAATGGCAGTATTATTAGGATATTCTTTTGCTTTTGCTGATATTAAATCGTGAATTCCTATATTTCTAGGGTGACCAATCTTAATATTTCCAGAAATATTATCTATAAATTGTTTTTCTGAATCATCAATAATACTAATATCTTCCAACAAAATAGAAGAATTATCTAATACTTGAATAGCCATGTTAATTATTCTAGAGTGTAGAACTTCTATCTCTTGTTGCGAAAACTTAGAAATTTTATAATCATAATAAATATTAATTATTCCAGTGTCATCTAAATCATAAAAATGAATTTGTAGTGAATCTGAACAATTATTATTAAAAAACCAGTTAGTATGAATTTTAATATCAGATATAGCATTATTAGTTCTAGCATTTTGATAAGAAAATGCTAAATCATATAAATTATAAGAAATATTATATTGTTTTTTTAAGTCTTCCAATAGAGTAGAATATGGGTATTTTTGGTGTCTAAAAAATTTTATTTGATTACATGTAACATCTTTTAGAAAATCGGAAAAAGACATTGCATAATTAATATTTAAACAAAATGGTTGAGTACCACAAAAAATACCACAGGTAGATTTTTCTTTAATATTTACTCTATTTAAAATTGGAGTACCTATTGTAGAAAAATTAGTATTATTAAGCCTAGCTAAATATAAGGAATAAATAGCCATAAAAAAAGAATATAAGGAACAATTATTTTTTTTACAAAGAGAATTTATTCTTTCATACAATTCTTTATTTAATACAAATGATTTCCTCTTAGCAGTAGTCGTTATACGTTTTTCTTTTTTTTGCGAAATTAAGATGTGCTGAGGTTCTGTACTAAAGAAAGAATTCCAAAACTCTTTGTCTTTTTTAAACCTTGAGGTATTAAAATAATCTTGTTCATTTTTTATAAAATCTAAATAAGAATAGTTTACATCTTCATTTATGGGGGTGTTGTTTAATAAATTAGAATAAATTTTAAGTACACTATCTACAAGTAGACTCATAGACCATGCATCAGATATTATATGATGCAAAGATACATTGAATCCACCAGAGCCATCTTCAAATTTAAAAAGTGAAAAATAAAATAAAGTAGAGTCAAGAAAAGTAAAAGGAGTGTTTATAATTTCAGAAGTTAAACCTTCTAAATCACTTTTTTCTTTTAAAAAAACGCGCTTTAAATAAAAAGGTTCATATGGAGATATGTATTGCATAGGAGTTCCATTTTCCATATGAATTCTTATTCTAAGTGCGTCATTATTTTTTACAAAAATATTTAAAGCTTTTTCTAGTAAATCCAAATTTACATTTTCTTCTATAATTAAATTTCCACCTATAGAATTTAAGCTAGTTCCAGATGAATATTGTTCAGCCAAATAAATTGCCTTTTGTGGAATAGTTAAATTGTATAATTTTAAGTTATTCATAAACATCACCCTTAATCTTTTAGAAATTATATACTTAAAAAAATTAAAAAGCAATAAAAATATTGAACAATTTTACCATTTGTTATAGAATGGGTAAAACTAAAGAAAGTAGGGGAAGTTATGAGTAAACAACCTAAAGACGATATTGAAAGAAAACCAATAAAAAATTTTAGAGAATTAGTTAAAAGGTATGAGCAATTTAAGGATAAAGCAGCTTTTAAATATAAAAAAGATGGAGAAATAAAAGAAATTACATATTCGGAATATGCAGAAGATATTAAGTCTATGTCTGAAGCTATTATTGCAAGTGATACAAAGAGAGTTGCAGTTATAGGAGATAATAGATATGAATGGTGTGTTACATACCTAGGAGTGGAATGTGCAGGAAAAGTAATTGTACCACTAGATAAAGCATTAACTAATGTAGAAATAGAAAAATTGCTAAAAAGAAGTGAAGTAGACTTAGTAGTATATGAAGAAAAATATACTGAAGCTATAGAAAATGCAATAAAAGATGGACTAAATATAAAATATAAAATTTGTATGGATAATAAAAAAGATGAAAGTGTAGTACAATTTAAAGACTTTATAGAAAGTGGTAGAAAGATATTAAAATCAAATAAGGCAAAATATAATAAAGTAACTATAAATAACACCGAAATGTATATAATGCTATTTACATCTGGTACTACTAGTGAGCCTAAAGCAGTAATGTTATCACAAAACAACATTTGCTCTAACATAAGTGCTATATCTAAACATGTAAAATTATATAAAACAGATACATTACTTTCATTTTTACCAATACATCATACATTCGAATGTACAATAACCTTTTTATATGGTACATATAGTGGTGCTACAATTGCTTTTTGTGAAGGGCTAAGACATATTGCAGATAATTTAAAAGAATTTAAAGTTAGTGTATTTGTTGCAGTTCCACTAGTTTTAGAAACAATGTACAAAAAAATTCAAAAAGGAATAGCAGATAGTGGAAAAGAAAAATTAATAAACACAATGAAGAAAGTTTCAGAAGTTTTATTAAAATGCCATATAGATGCAAGAAAAGTTTTATTTAAGCCAGTACTAAAACAATTTGATGAATACTTAAGAGTTGTACTATATGGTGCAGCTCCAATGAACAAAGAAACAATAGAAGGTTATAATGCACTTGGAATAGAACTAGTACAGGGGTATGGTTTAACAGAAACATCACCAGTAATTGCAGCAGAAACAGATGAAAGAAAAAGACCTGGGTCTGTAGGATTACCTTTATGCAATTTAGAAGTTAAAATTGCAGATAAAGATAAAGATGGTATAGGTGAAATTATGGCAAAAGGTCCAAGTATAATGTTAGGATATTATGAAAATAAAGAAGCAACAAAGAAAGTACTAAAAAAAGGCTGGTTTTGTACAGGTGATTATGGTTATATAGACAAAGATGGTTTTTTATATGTAACTGGTAGAAAAAGTGATGTTATAGTACTTAGAAATGGAAAAAATATATACCCACAAGAACTAGAATTTTTAATAAATAAAATTAATTATGTAGAAGAAAGCTTAATATATGCAAGAGAAAAAAATGTTACAGATACATTAATTTGTGCTAAAGTTGTATATAATAAAGATTTAATAACAAAAGAATTAGGAGAAAAAACTGAAGAAGAGTACAAAGAAGAAATTTGGAAACAAATAAAAGAAATAAATAAAGAATTACCAGCATATAAGCATATAAAAGAAATAACAGTTACAGAAGAACCATTAGATAAAACTACAACACATAAAGTAAAAAGATATCAAGAAATAAATAAGATGGAAAAAGCTAAATAATGTATTAAAAAAATCCTTTTGGAAAACATAAATTAATATGAAAGGTTTTCCAAAGGAGGTTTTTTATGCAAAAATACAAAAGAGTAAAAAGAAAGACAAAAAATGTAGGAAAAAATATTTTTATCGCATTTATATTAGTCATAATTGTAGTTCTTATTGCTTCATTAATTAGATTATATTTAAGAATAGATGTAAAGAATAGTAATGAAAGTTTAAAAGTAGAAAGAACTACCAAAGAAATACAAACAGAAGTAAGCAAAGAAAAAACGATAGAAGAAATAATAGAAGAAGTGAATTTAAGCGTAGTTGGAATTTCGAAAATAAAAGAATTAGGAAGCTCTATATTTGCAGAAAAAGGAATAGAAAAATTAGGGTTAGGAACAGGTGTTATTGCTACTACAAATGGTTATATAGTTACCAATAGACATGTTTCTGGTGATAAGTTTAGCAATTGCTATGTAACATTAGAAAATGGTAGCACATATGATGCAAAAGTAGTTTGGGCAGATGAAACATTGGACTTAAGTATTGTAAAAATAAATTTAACAGGTTTAAAACCAGCAAAATTTGGAAATTCTAATAGTGTAAAAGCAGGAGAGCCAGTATATGCAATTGGAAACCCAATAGGATATGAATTTGAAAGAACAGTAACTTCTGGAATAATAAGTGCAAAATCAAGAACTATAAAATTTATAGAAGATAATAAGGAAATTTTAATGTCAGACTTAATCCAAACAGATGCTACAATAAACCCAGGAAATAGTGGAGGTCCATTAATAAACCAAAAAGGTGAAGTTATAGGAATAAATTCATTAAAAATAGAAACAGCAGAAGGAATTGGGTTTGCAGTACCAGTAAATGTTATAAAACCAATAATAGAAAAATTTGCTTCTACAGGAAATTTTGAAGAACCATATATAGGAGTTTCTGGATACGACAAAAATATTATTCCATATATAAATAAAGATTTAAAATTAGACAGTGGAGTATATATAGAAAATGTAGAACCTAATAGCCCAGCATATGAAGTGGGACTATTAAAAGGCGATATAATTTTAAAAATAGATGATAAGCCGATATATACTATGAATGATATTAAAGAATATATTTATACAAAAACACCAGGAGAAACTATAAAAATGGAGTATAAAAGAGGTAACAACACTAATACGTTAAAATTAACCTTAAGGAAAAGATAACTAAAGATAATGTCGAAAGATGACGAATAATATCGAGATTTTATTCTTGTAAAAATTTACTAAATATGTTTTAATATTAACATAACAGCCTGGAAAGGAGAAGAATTAATTGTGAATACTAAATTAGAAAAATTAAAAGAAAATATAAATAATAACACAAAAGAAACAATTAATTTAATAAATACAAAATTAGAAAAAAACTTTAAGGACTTAAAAAATATTGAATTAATAGAAAATAGCCAAATATTTAATGGTATAAATATTAAAACAAACGAAGATATGGTTACAATTACAATTTGCAATAAGGAAGAAGCTAATAAATTAGGATATAAATATTGGGCATATTTTTGTATGTTAAATAATAAAGAAACTAACATAAGTCTATTAGATGAAATAAAAATAGAATCATATAGCAAAGAAGAACATCATGACATAATGGAAATATCTAGTGAGGAAAAAAACATAAAAATAAAAGTACATTATATAGAAACAGAAGAATTGTTAAAAAAAGAACTAATAACAGAAGACGAATTATTAGTCCTTATAGAAGTTCTTTAATTTCATTTTTAGTAATAACTTTAAAAAATAAGCTAAACAATATATAAGAAATAATATAAATTAATATATTTACAAGTAATGGAAAGATAGCATTTGAATGTATCTTTAGTAAAATAGTTATAGCCATGCTAAACACTAACGTAATAGCAGGATTTAAAACCCACATTCTAAAATTAAAATTAATGTTAGACACATTAGTTAAAACTAATATACTTAAAATACAATTTAAAATTTCACTTATAAATATAACTATTAAATATCCAAAAATTCCATAAAGAGGAACTAAAAAAGATATTAATAAAATGCTACTTACCAAATCTATAATATTTATAATCATAACACTAACTTGTTTATCTAAACCTTTTAAAATTCCGTCAACAATACTATCTAAATACATAAAAATAATTACAGGAGCTAATATTTTTATATATTTAGAAATCTCTTTGTTATTATAAATTAGAATACTTAATTCTTCAGAGAAACAAAAAAATATTCCAATAACGAAAAAGGAAAAAATCATTGTATATTTTAAAATTCTAGATATCGAATTTTGTATGACCTCATTTTTACCTCGGACATTAAAAGAAGAAAATTCTGGTATTAGTAAGCCACTAAAAGAACTTAAAAATATACTAGGAAAAAGTATAATAGGAAATACCATTCCATTAATCATACCATAATTTGCTAATGCACTATTGCAACTTAAACCAGAAGATTCTAGTTTTAAAGGTATAATTATTTGTTTTAAAGTTGCAAGGCCAGACTTTATATATGTTGCAGAAGAAATAGGCATAGAAATTTTAAATATTCTTTTAGTAATATTATTAGTAGATGTATTAGGGTTATTTATATTTTTGGAACATATTTTTTTTCTATCTCTAATATAAGCAACAAACATTAATAAACAGGTAATTCCTTCAGCAATAGAAGTGCCAAGAACTATTAAACAGCACGCAGAATTAATAGAAAAATTAAATAATTTATTAAGCATATAAGTTATAAGCAAAATTTTAAATAATTGTTCTATAATTTGTATAGTAGCACTTTTTATTATATGTCTTACTGCAGAAAAATATCCACTAAGGCAAGAACAAATAGAAGCAAAAGGAAAAGATATGGCCATTATATATATTGTAAAAGAAGATATTTTTTCGTGAAGAATATATAGGGAGATATAATTTGCGAAAACACAAAAAATTAAAAATGCTAAAGAGCCAAAACAAATGCTATATAATAAACATTTTCTTACAACAAATTTTAAATTGTGCAAATTATTTTTTGCAATTTCTTCGGAAACGATTCTAACACAAGCAAGGTTAATTCCAGAAAGAGCGAGGGTAATACCAAAGGAGTAAGTAGACATTAAAAGTTGGTACAAGCCAACAGCTTCATGCCCAATTTTATTAGAAATATAAACGCCAAAAGAAACACCTATCAATTGTAAAAAGATAGATATAACACTTAGAGCTAAACCGTTTATAATAAATAGTTTTAATCTTCTCAAAAAAATCACCTATTCATGTTTATTCATGAATAGGTGAAAATTATACATATAGTAAATATGTTTTATTATTTAATTAAAAACTAGGGAATTTTTATAAACTGATAAGTACCTGGGTCTGGTGAATATTGTGTAGCAATATAACCATTAAAAATTTGTGAGCTATATTCACCACTTAAAACTGGCCTATCTACAGTACATATAAATTCTTCGTTTTTATTATTTTTAATATGTATAGTAAAGCTCATATTAAAAGTTAAATCTTCCAAAGGAATATTAGCTTTTGGTAGAATAGTACCATTTAAAGATATTATATCTGTATTTGGCATTTTAAAGTTTGTTACGATGTCTTTATTTATATACCCTAAGCTTATTGGGTTAGAACAATCTTGGTAAAAAGCAGGGCTATTGTAAGCACTTTCTTTATTATCTTTATTATTAGTAATAATAGAGAAATCTATTCTATTATTATTAGGCTCTTGTAATCCTTTATATGTAGCAAAATAATAAGGATTCTTGTAGCTTAAACTTTTGCTTCCTTTATCAGAATTAGTAGAAACTTTTATATTATCTATATATAACTCAGAAATTGTATTTTCATCTGTTAAATCATCAGATTTATTAGTATTGTTAATATATATTGCAATATCTGTATATTGGCCAACATTTATATCTTGAAAATTATTATCTTTACTATTATCTGTTACAAAAGCATTACTATAGTATACAATTTTCTCTATAGAGAAAACTGGACTCATATAATTATTATATGTTTCATAGGAATAATTTGCAAAATTATTCCTATATATAATATCTCTAATTTTGAAAATATAAAAAGGAAGTAAACTTATTAATATAATAATTAATATTAACAAAACAATAAAATCTTTCTTTTTAAATAATTTTTTCATTTGAATCTCCTTTTCGTTAATGCTAAAACTATAATTTGTCATAAAAATATGTCATGTATGAAAATACTTTTGTACACCAATTAGGATCTGTAGAATATCTTATATTAATTCCTGTAAGTGTTGGGCTAGAATAAAATCTTCCAGTTGTTGTATCGCCATCTGACATTGTCATTCCAGCTGGATTTAAATATGCTTTAGCAAGTATTTTTGCAACAAATTCAATTCCTTCGGCATAGGTATCAAATGTGTAAGCAGAATTGTAAGCATCGTTATCGTAAGCACCATAACCAAATAAATTTCTTTTATCTAAAGAAATTGCAGAAGTTCCCCATCCACTTTCGTGAATTGCCATGGCAACTAGTAAAAGTCCATTAACATTATATTTTTGTTCTGCGTTATAAAATGCTTCAGCATTGCTGTAAATTACTTTGTTCACATCTCTTGGTTCATTAGCTAATATACGTTTGTAATCTTCTAAAGATAAACCACTCTTAACATTTAATGCCATATTAAAGTTAAGTTTAGAAACAATTCTTTGTACCTTATTTTGTGAAACAATACCAGGCGTTGTGGATTGTGATGTTAGTGAAGAAGATGGAACATATCCTTCTTGACCATCAAAAGAAACTTTACACCAATCACCAAGAACTTCTAAAAGTATAACATCCATGTATCTAGTTATTTTGCATATTTCAGAACCGTTATTTATAGCATCCATTAAAGATACTGTAGATAAAATATACATTGTATCTCCTAAATGCACATTATAATTTACTAAAAAGTCGGATGTACCAACCTCTACTATTTCTTCTACGGGAGCTTTTAAAATATCTATACTAGAAGTAGACTCGTCAATTAAATCGTTTCCTTCATAAGTTCTTATAATATTAACACGCTCTAGACCAAGTACACCAGCTTGCTTAACTATTTTTTCGTTTTTAGGTAATGCGTCATTTTTTATATATTTAGTAGAATAAGGTATTTCTTTATCCCTATAAGTTTTTTCTTTAGTTTTACCAGTGTTTGAATTATCTATTAATATTTGACTTATATTAAATGGATTTGTATTTTTTTCGTAAGTGTTAAAATCGCCATAAGGGTTTTCAGATTTATTCTTATTAGAAATATAAGAAACAATAAATATAATTAATCCAATTATAACTCCTAAATAAATAACAGACAGAATAATAAATTGCTTAAATTTAGTTTTGTTACTTTTTAAAGTATCAAATTTATATTTAAGAGTACCTTTAAAAGGCTTTTCTTTATTTTTAAACTTTGCTGTTTTCTTTTTATTAATAGAAGCGCTAGTTCTTTCTTTTTTTGTCTTACGAAAAGCTTTATCTTCTTTATTTTTTTCTTTAACTTTTTTTATTTTTATACCTGATTTTTTATTATGTATTTTATCAGATTTTTTTACAGTATTTTCTTTAGACTGTACTGTATTACTCGTGATGTCTTCTTTATTTTTGATACCTGTATTTTTACTAGAATTATTAGAATTTCTTGCTTTTTTTAATTCCTCAAAAGCTTCAGACAAATTTTTTTGGCTATTATTGTCTTTTGTATTATTATTTTGCATTTTTTTATCACCTTAAATTATAAAAATTATTGGCTAAACCAATTAAAAAATATGAAGTCGAAATCAAAATTTCGACCATTATTTATCTTGAGGTAGTATATCATAAGGAAAATAAAATTACAAACTTAATAATTAGCTTTTTTAATAAAAAAATATTAATACAAATTTGCTGGAATTTGTTGACAAAGCAGGCAAAAACATGTTATGATACTAAAGATATTTAAACGCTTAAAAAGGTGATAAAAATAATTAAAAAAATTAAGAAAAAGTAATTTTAAAACAAGGTAGGTTGGCAAAAAAAATAGAAAGTTGCCAGCATGCCTTTTTGTTGCCTAAAAACGGTTATATTAATTGGAAAGAGGAATTGTTCTAAAAGGCTATATTAATGGAAAAATTTATAAAGCAGGAATTTGGAAACTAATATAAAATTTTAGTAACAAGAAGGACTTTTCAATATTCACATATAATTTTTTCAAACTGCTTACATTTTGTTTTAGAGGTGATTTAGTTGTTAAAAGAAATTAAGCATGAAAAAAGCTCAAGAAAAGACTTTGCAAAAGTTGGAGACTTTATAGAAATGCCAAACTTAATTAAAGTGCAAAGAGATTCTTACGAGTGGTTTGTCGAAGAAGGATTGGGAGAAGTATTACAAGACATTTCACCAATTATCGACTATTCAGGAAATTTAGTTCTAGAGTTTTTTGATTACTACATGGAAGAAAAGACAAAATATTCTTTAGAAGAAGCTAAAGAAAGAGATGCTACATATTCCACACGTTTACATGTAAAAGTAAGATTAATAAATCGTGAAACAGGAGAAATTAAAGAGCAAGAAATCTATTTAGGAGATTTTCCTTTAATGACAGATAGTGGAACATTTATTATAAATGGTGCAGAAAGAGTTGTAGTAAGCCAATTAGTTCGTTCACCAGGATGCTACTATGGTTTTACTTACGATAAAACAGGTAAAAAATTATTTACATCAACAGTAATGCCAATAAGAGGTGCATGGATAGAATACGAAACAGATAGTAACGATGTTTTTTATGCTCGTGTAGACAGAACTAGAAAAATTCCTGTAACAACACTATTAAGAGCATTAGGCTTAGTAACAGATGAACAAATACTTGATTTCTTTGGAAACGAAGAAAAACTAAGAGTAACATTAGAAAAAGACCCAATAAAAACACAAGACGAAGCATTAATCGAAATTTACAAAAAATTAAGACCAGGAGAACTTCCAACAGTAGATGCTGCTAAAAACTTATTTAATGGTTTATTCTTCGATGCAAGAAGATATGACTTATCAAAAGTAGGAAGATATAAATACAATAAAAAATTAAATTTAGCAACAAGAATTGAAGGAAAAGTAGCGTATGCAGACATAATAAATCCAGAAACAGGAGAATTATTTGTAGAAGCAGGAGAAGTTATATCTAAAGATATAGCAGAAGAAATTCAAAATTCTGGTATAAATGTTGTAGAAGTAAAAGTAGATGAAAAACCTATTAAAATAATAGGAAATGGAACAGTAAATATTCATGATTTTGTAACAAATGTAGATATTTCAGACTTACACTTTAGAGAAATGGTAAATTATGAAGTATTAAAAAGCATTATAGACAACACAGACGAAAAAGATTTACACGAAGTAATAAAACAAAGATATGAAGAATTAGTTCCAAAACATGTTACAACAGAAGATATACTAGCTTCTATTAACTATTTACTAAACCTAGACCATAAACTAGGAGAAATAGACGATATAGACCATTTAGGAAATAGACGTATACGTTGTGTTGGTGAATTATTACAAAATCAATTTAGAATTGGTTTAACTAGATTAGAAAGAGTTGTTCGTGAAAGAATGACAATTCAAGATTTAGACGTAATAACACCACAAACATTAATTAATACAAAACCAATAACTTCAGCAATAAGAGAATTCTTTGGTAGTTCACAATTATCACAATTTATGGACCAAACAAACCCATTGTCAGAATTAACACATAAAAGAAGAATTTCTGCATTAGGACCTGGAGGACTTTCAAGAGAAAGAGCAGGATTCGAAGTTCGTGATATTCACTATACACATTATGGTAGACTATGCCCAATAGAATCTCCAGAAGGACCAAACATAGGTCTTATATCTGCACTTTCATCATTTGCACAAATAAATGAATATGGTTTTATAGAAACACCATACAAATTAGTAGATATGGAAACACATAAAGTTACAGACAAAGTAGAATATATGAGTGCAGATGTAGAAGATGGTAACTACATTGCAGAAGCAGAAGAGCCACTAAATGAAGATGGAGCTTTTGTAAATAAGAGAGTTAAAGTTAGATATAGAAACGATATTATAGAAGTAGACAGAGAAATGGTAACAGGAATGGATGTTTCACCAAAACAATTAGTATCAATTGGTGCAGCCATGATCCCATTCTTAGAACATGATGATGCAAAACGTGCACTTATGGGTGCAAACATGCAACGTCAAGCTGTTCCATTAATAAATCCAGAAGCTCCAATAGTAGGAACAGGTATGGAATATAGAGCAGCAAAAGACTCTGGAATATTAATTTTAGCTGAAGATGATGGTGTTATCCAAAAAGTTACAGGTGAAGCTATCACAGTTAAATATGACAACGGAAAAACAAAAACACATAAATTAAACAAATTTAAAAGAACAAATGGTGGAACTTGTATAAACCAAAGACCAATAGTTGTTGCAGGAGAAAGAGTTAAAAAAGGTGATAGTATAGCCGATGGACCAGCAACAAAAAATGGTGAAATGGCTTTAGGTAGAAACGTATTAGTAGCATTCTCTACATGGGAAGGTTATAACTACGAAGATGCTATACTTTTAAATGAAAGACTAGTAAAAGAAGATGTATTTACATCAATCCATATAGAAGAATACGATTGTGAATGTCGTGACACAAAATTAGGCCCAGAAGAAATAACAAGAGATATACCAAATGTAGGTGAAGACAGCTTAAAAGACTTAGACGAAAACGGTATTATAAGAATTGGTGCAGAAGTAAGACCAGGAGATATTTTAGTTGGTAAAGTTACTCCAAAAGGAGAAACAGAATTAACAGCAGAAGAAAGATTACTTCGTGCAATATTTGGAGAAAAAGCTCGTGAAGTTAGAGATACATCTCTTAAAGTACCACATGGTGAAGCTGGAACAATTGTAGATGTAAAAATATTTACAAGAGACAATTCAGACGAATTAGGACCAGGTGTTAACCAAATAATAAGATGTTATATTGCAACAAAGAGAAAAATATCAGTTGGAGATAAAATGGCTGGACGTCATGGTAACAAAGGTACAATATCTAGAATTTTACCAGAAGAAGATATGCCATTTATGCCAGATGGTACACCAGTAGACATTCTATTAAACCCATTAGGTGTTCCTTCTCGTATGAACTTAGGTCAAGTTTTAGAAGTTCATTTAGGACTAGCAGCAAAAGAATTAGGATGGAATGTAGCAACACCAGTATTTGATGGTGCAACATCAGAAGAAATAGAAGAATTATTAACTAAATCTGGAAACACACCAGATGGTAAAACAATTCTTTACGATGGTAGAACAGGAGATCCATTTGCTGAACCAATCACAGTAGGAGTAATGTATATGCTTAAATTACACCACTTAGTAGATGACAAAATACATGCTCGTTCAACTGGACCATACTCTTTAGTTACACAACAACCACTAGGAGGTAAAGCTCAATTTGGTGGACAACGTTTTGGAGAGATGGAAGTTTGGGCACTAGAAGCATATGGTGCAGCACATACACTACAAGAAATGTTAACAGTAAAATCTGACGATGTAGTAGGAAGAGTTAAAACTTATGAAGCAATTGTTAAAGGTGAAAATATTCCAGAACCAGGAATTCCAGAAACATTCAAAGTATTAATGAAAGAACTACAATCATTAGGATTAGACATGAGATTATATACAAAAGATAATAAAGAAGTAGAACTAAAAGAAGACATAGATGAAGGAATAGATTATAACGAAGCAAAGAGAAAAGAAGATTTAGTTCTAAATGAAAGTGAAATAGAAGATTCTTATATAGAAGCCGACGAAGAAGAAATCGACGTAGACAAAGATGATGATAGTGACGAACTATTTGTAAATGATGAACTTCTAGATGATGAAGGCCTATATGGTGACTTAGCAAAAGACAATCTTGATGAAGATGAAGATTTAGATTAAAAAAATTGCTACCCAAATTTTATATTTGGGTAGGGCAATTAAAAAATAGTTTTGCGAAAACTAAAAAATAAAGTCAAGGGGGCAAAAAATGGACGAATTAGAAGTCTTTGATAAAATAAAAATTGGTTTAGCTTCTGACGAAAAAATAAGAGAATGGTCAAAAGGCGAAGTTAAAAAACCAGAAACAATAAACTACAGAACATTAAAACCAGAAAAAGATGGTTTATTCTGTGAAAGAATATTTGGACCAACAAAAGATTGGGAATGTCATTGTGGTAAATATAAAAGAGTTAGATATAAAGGAATAGTTTGTGATAGATGTGGTGTAGAAGTTACAAAATCTAAAGTTAGACGTGAAAGAATGGGACATATAGAACTTGCAGCACCAATTGCACATATATGGTTTTTTAAAGGAATACCTAGCAGAATAGCTTTAATGTTAGATATTTCACCAAGAAATCTTGAAAGAGTTATATATTTTGCATCATATGTAGTAACAGACAAAGGAACATCTGGATTAATGGAAGCACAAGTTTTAAATGAAAGAGAATATCATGAAGCAGTAGAAAAATATGGTAGAGATTCATTTAAAGCAGAAATGGGTGCTGGAGCATTAAGAAAACTATTAGAAAAAGTAGATTTAGAAAAATTGTCTGCTTCATTAAAGAAAGAAATTGCAAAAGCAAGCGAACAAAAAAGAGTAAAATTAGTAAAAAGATTAGATACAGTAGAAGCATTTAGATTATCTGGAAATAGACCAGAATGGATGGTTATGAATGTTGTACCTGTAATTCCACCAGATTTAAGACCAATGGTTCAATTAGATGGTGGTAGATTTGCAACATCAGACTTAAATGACTTATACAGAAGAGTTATAAACAGAAATAACAGACTAAAAAGATTATTAGAATTAGGTGCACCAGAAATAATTGTAAGAAACGAAAAAAGAATGTTACAAGAATCTGTAGATGCATTAATAGATAATGGAAGACGTGGAAGACCAGTAACAGGAGCTGGTAATAGACCTTTAAAATCATTATCAGACCTATTAAAAGGAAAACAAGGTAGATTCCGTCAAAACTTATTAGGAAAAAGAGTTGACTACTCTGGACGTTCTGTTATAGTTGTAGGTCCAGAACTTAAAATTTACCAATGTGGACTTCCAAAAGAAATGGCAGTAGAATTATTTAAACCATTTGTTATGAAAGAATTAGTAGGTAGAGGAATTGCACATAATATTAAAAACGCAAAAAGAATGGTAGAAAAATTAAGTCCAGAAGTATGGGAAATACTAGAAGATGTTATAAAAGATCATCCAGTAATGTTAAACCGTGCGCCTACACTACACAGACTAGGTATACAAGCATTTGAGCCAGTTTTAGTAGAAGGTAGAGCAATAAAACTACATCCATTAGTTTGTACACCATTTAATGCTGACTTCGACGGTGACCAAATGGCTATTCACTTACCATTATCACCAGAAGCACAAGCAGAAGCAAGATTCTTAATGTTATCTGTAAACAACTTATTAAAACCACAAGATGGTAAACCAGTTACAGTACCAACACTAGATATGGTTCTTGGAAGTTATTACCTAACAATGGCCTTAGATGGAGAAAAAGGTGAAGGTATGTACTTTAAAGACAAAGATGAAGCTATAATGGCTTACGAAAACCATGATGTAGGAATACACGCAAAAGTATTTGTAAGATTTAGCAAAGAAATAGATGGAGAAGTAAAAACTAAGAAAGTAGAAACAACAGTAGGTAGAATTATTTATAATGAAGGAATACCACAAGACTTAGGATATGTAGATAGAACAGATCCTGAGCACGAATTTGACTTAGAAATAAACTTCCCAGTTATAAAGAAAAACTTAGGAGATATAGTAAATAGATGTATAAATGTACATGGACTTTCTAAATCTGCTGAAGTATTAGACTACATTAAAGCAACAGGATTTAAATATTCTACACTTGCAGGTGTTACATTCTCTGCAGCAGATGTTAAGGTTCCAGCTGCAAAAGCTGACATATTAGCAAAATCTGGTGAACAAGTAGAACAAATAAGAAAACAATTTAAACGTGGTTTAATAACAGACGAAGAAAGATACAATGCTGTTATTAATGTATGGGACAAAGCAACAAACGAAGTTACAGAAGCCATGAAAGAAAACTTCGATGACTTAAACCCAATATTCATGATGGTTCAATCTGGAGCCCGTGGTAACATGAACCAATTAAGACAAATCGCAGGTATGAGAGGTCTTATGGCAAGTACTACAGGTAGAGCAGTAGAAATTCCTATTAAATCATCATTTGCTGAAGGTCTAGATGCCTTAGAGTACTTCATTTCTGCACACGGTGCTAGAAAGGGACTTTCAGATACAGCTTTAAGAACAGCTGACTCTGGATATTTAACAAGAAGACTAGTTGATGTATCTCAAGACATTATTGTAAGAGAAGAAGACTGTGGAAGTCATGATGGAATTGTTTTATATGACATAAAAGAAGGAAACCAAATAATCGAACCATTACAAGAAAGATTATTAGGAAGATTTGTAATAGAAGACTTAAAAGATCCAGTAACTGGAGAAATTTTAGTAGATACAAATACAATGATAACAGAAAAAATAGCAAGCAAAATTGTAGCAGCTGGAATTGAAAAAGTAAAAGTACGTTCAGTTCTAGGATGTAGATCAAAACAAGGTGTATGTCGTAAATGTTATGGTATGGGTCTTGCTAGAAAAGACTTAGTAAATATAGGAGAAGCAGTAGGTGTTATTGCAGCACAATCAATTGGTGAGCCTGGTACACAGCTTACTATGAGAACTATCCACTCTGGTGGTGTTGCAGGTGTTGCAGATATCACTCAAGGTCTTCCTAGAGTTGAGGAACTATTCGAAGCTAGAAAACCAAAGGGTCTTGCAATTATGGCAGAAATCTCTGGTAAAGTAAGAGTAGTAGAAGACAAGAAAAAGAAAGAAGTTATTGTTACTTCTAACGATGACTCAAAAACATATACAATACCATTTGGTGCAAAACTAAAAGTTATGGATGGTGACGAAATAGAAGCCGGAGATCCAATAACAACAGGTTCATTAAATCCAAATGACATATTAAAAGTAAAAGGAGCAGAGGGTGTATACACTTATCTTGTACAAGAAGTACAAAAAGTTTATAGAAACCAAGGTGTTGATATAAACGATAAACATATCGAAGTTATCGGAAGACAAATGATTAAGAAGGTTAGAATAGAAGATAATGGAGATACAGAATTATTCCCAGGTTCTTTAGTAAATGTATATGACTTAGAAGAAGTAAATGAAAGAGCAATAGCAGAAGGAAAGAGACCTGCAACAGCAAAACGTGTATTACTTGGAATAACAAAAGCATCACTTGCAACAGAAAGTTTCTTATCTGCAGCATCATTCCAAGAGACAACAAGAGTATTAACAGAAGCTGCAATAAAAGGTAAAACAGACGAACTTATTGGTCTAAAAGAAAATGTTATGATAGGTAAATTAATACCAGCTGGAACAGGAATGGAAAGATATAAATCTTTAAAAATTCATGTAGAAGGTCAAGAAGATTCTGAAGAAGAAGTAGCAGAATAAAACAAATATATTACAAAAATAAAAAGCAAATTAGAAAGAAATTTCTAATTTGCTTTTTGCGTAATAGGAATTCGAATATGATTTTTTTGAATTTGAAGATGGGAAGTAAAACGCCGACAAAATCTTGTAATAATAGCAAAATCAATTGATTTTTAGAGCAAAACACGATATAATATATGCTAGAAAAAAATAAAAGGATTGGTGGGTATGAAAGTATTAAATAAAAAATTAACCCTATTAATAATGGGAATAACAATTCTGCTAATATCAATATTAACAGGAAGTGTGCAAGCTGCTTCGCAAGAATTTGGTTTGCAAGAATATAGGAAGCCAATTGGTAATACACAATATGGTTATAAAGTAAGTGACAAATATGTTTGGAAAATAGTAACATATTCTGGAAGTGCAATAAATTATGACAAAACATTGTACTGTTTAAAGGCAGAACAAGGTTTCTTTACATCTGAACCAGGCAAATTTAAAGAAACATACGATTTATCATACGATTTTATGAACAGGAATAGTATGCCTACATTACCAGTACCATCACAATATTATAACCAAATAGTATGGTTATTAAACCACGCTTATATACCAAATGCAGAAACAGCAACTACAGATAAAGCTGTATTATTACAAAATGCAGGAATTACAGGAAATCATGAGTTAACAGATGATGATATAGATGTTGTACAACAATTAGCAATATGGTATTTTACAAATTATGACGATCCAACATACCATAAAGATATGGCAGGAGAAGCATCTTTCCAAACAGTTTTACTATCAGCAAAAACTAATGGAGTAGCAGGTGAATATGTAGCTATAGAAGATACGAATACTACAAGATATGATAATATGGATAAATTATTTGTATATTTTGTAGAAAATGCAAAAAAAGCAGGAGAAAGCTCTAATAGTAATTCATCACCAATTACAATGGAAGATACAACAGCAACAGTAGAAGCAAAAGGAAATAATTATATAGTAGGACCTTTTAAAGTAAATAAAAATAATGACACACCATATACAATTAATTTTGAAGTAACAAATCAAAGCGGTCAAAGTTTAGATGGAAAATACAAAGTTTTAGATGCAAATAAAAGTGAAACAAATAAAACATTAGAGCAATTAATAGGAAGCAATTTTTATTTAAGTATTCCAATAAATACTGTAAATTCTGAAAATATAACAAATGTAAGAGTTGCAATAAGTGGAAATTATACATTAACTCAAGCAACATATTGGACAAAAGCAGGAGATAGTACAGTACAACCAATAGTAGAAATAGATAGAACACAAAAATCATTTAATGGAGAAGAAGAAGCAACTTTTCCAAAGCAAGGTGCATATAATTTAAAACTTGTAAAAGTAGAACAAGGAAATGTAAGTAAAAAATTACAAGGAGCAACATTTAAAATTGTAAGTCCTAACGGAACAGTAACAGAAACTACAAGTGCAAATGGAGAAATAAATATTGGACCAATAAATATAACACAAGCAGGAACAGACACAATAACAATAGAAGAAACAAAAGCACCAGAAGGATATGAAAAAATAATAACATCTCCAATAACAGTAAAAGTTACAAAAGAATTTAAAGACAATACATATTCAATTTCAAGTGCAATAATAGAAAACAGCCAAGAAGGTGCAAGCATAAATTTAACAGGAAATACAATAACAGTAACAGTAGAAAACAAAGCAAAATATTTTGACTTAGCATTAAGAAAATACATAACAAAAATAAATGATAAAAATGTTACAGATACAAGAATTCCAAATATAGACAAAACTTCATTAGAAAATGGTACAACAGCAACATATAAACATAGAAAAGATCCACTTGTAGTAAAAACAGGGGATAAAGTAATATATAACATGACAATATATAATGAAGGAAACAAAGATGGTAGAGCTACAAAAGTGGTAGACCAACTACCAACAGGATTAAAATTTAACAAAATAATATCTGGAAACTTCGAACTAGAAGCATATTCTGAAGCAGACAATACATTAAAATTAGTAAGAGGGCAAAATACAGATAACTTAAAAGCATATGATGGCAAAACTTTAGATTCAGAAACAATACAAATAGAATGTACAGTAACAGCTGTATCAAGTAATGAAGAACAAATCTTAACAAATGTAGCATGGATCTTAGAAGAATATGATGCAGAATTAAAAATTACTATAACAGATCAAGAAAATGCAGATAGAGATTCTGTTCCAGCAAGACATCCAGATGCAAACAAAGACAATATGGAAAACTATATTGGTGCTAATAATAAAGAAGAATTAGATGACAAAGATTATTATTATAAAGGTCAAGAAGATGATGATGACTTCGAAAAATTAGTATTAAAACCAGCAAATGGAAGTTACAATGTAGAGTTAATAAAAGTTGACGAAGAAACAGAAAAACCATTAAAAGGAGCTAAATTTAAAGTAACATTCGAAGATGGAAAGAGCCAAGAGCTAACAACAGATGAAAATGGAAAATTAAATATAGAAGATATTGCTATAACTAAAGAAGGAAAAGAGATTATAACAATAGAAGAAATAGAAGCACCAGACAAGTACAAAAAATTATTTGATACATTAAAAATCGAAATAACAAAAGTATTAGAAGGTCAAAAATATAAAATTTCTGATATAAAAATTCTAACACAAGATATAGAAGAATTTGTAGATGTTAAATTAGAAGATGGAACAATAAAAGTAACAGTAAAAAATAAAAAGAAGATATTTGATCTAGCATTAAGAAAATTTATAACAGCAGTAAATGACAACGAAGTAACAAACAGAATTCCAGAATTAAGTATGGGTGAAGATGGAAACATTAAATATGACCATACAAAAGATCCAGTAGAAGTGGAAAATGGAAATATAGTAACATATACTCTAAGAATATTTAATGAAGGTGAAATTGCAGGTTATGCAAATAAAGTTAAAGATGATGTACCAGAAGGTTTAGAATTTTTACCAGAAAACGAAATAAACAAAGAATATAGATGGGTACAATCAGAAGATAAAAAGAGTATAGAAACAGATTATTTATCAAAAGAACAAGAAAAAACAGAAGGTGCAAACTTAATAAAAGCATTTGATAAAGAAGCTGGAATAACAGACGAAAACCCAGATTATAGAGATTTAAAGATTGCATTTAAAGTAACAGAGCCAAATACATCTGATAGAATTATTGTAAATACAGCAGAGATTACAGACGACAGAGATGACAATAATGATCCAGTAGAAGATAAAGACTCTACACCAAACAATAACAATGAATGGAACAAAGAAGACGATTTAGATAAAGAATTTATAAAAGTTAAATATTTCGACTTAAGTCTTAAAAAATGGGTAAGTAAAGCAATAGTAACAAATGAAGATGGTTCACAAACAGTAATAGAAACAGGACATACAGGAGATGAAAATCCAGAACCACCAGCAAAAGTAGATTTAGGAAGACAAGACATAAACAAAGTAACAGTAAAATTTGAATTCAAGATAAAAATTACAAACGAAGGTGAAATTGCAGGTTACGCAAAAGAAGTAACAGATTACATACCAGAAGGATTAAAATTTATACAAGAAGATAACCCATTATGGTACCCAAGAGATCCATTAAATGGAAAAGAAAGAGTTGGAACAAAACAATTAGAAAATACATTATTACAACCAGGAGAAAATGCAACAATTTCTATATTATTAACATGGATAAATGACCCTAACAATATGGGCTTAAAAACAAACATAGCAGAAATAAGCCAAGACTATAATGAAAGCCATACACCAGATATAGACTCTACACCAGATAACTTTGAAAATGGTGAAGACGATATAGATGATGCACCAGTAATGCTAACAATAAGACTAGGAGATGCACAAATATATATAGGATTAGGATTTATAGTTATAGCAATGTTAACAAGTGGAATTTGGGCAATTAAGAAATATGTTCTATAATTAAATTCAGGATTCAGGATTGGGAGACGGTCCTAAAAATCCCGGTAAGGGAAAAAGCGTAAAAACTATATAAAATATAACCAAAACAAAAGTGTAATGTAAAAATAATATAAATTGACGAAAAAAGGCACCCGTAAAGAGATAGAGCTTTACTCCAGTAACTGGAAGTAAGGCTCTATTTA
>USAE01000022.1 GCA_900552655.1 uncultured Clostridium sp. | reverse complement strand
TAATATGTGTCTTTTTTATTTTTCACAAAACGGTAATTTAATTTTACCATTTATACAAAAATGTAATAAAAAAATATTAAAAAAGTAATATTGGAAAAAATTGTGAAATTTACCAAAAGGACATAAAAATATGATACAATTTAAATATAGGAGGAATAATATGACGAAAGTACTATTTGTTTGCCTTGGAAATATATGTAGATCACCAATGGCAGAGTATATTTTTAAGGATATAGTAGCAAAAAATAAAAAAGAAAAAAACTTTTATATATCTTCTGCTGCAACGAGTACGGAAGAAATTGGGAATGATATGCATTATGGAACTAAAGAGAAATTAATTGAACATAATGTACCATTTCAAAAACATATTGCTAAAAAATTAACAAAAGAAGACTATAATAAATATGATTATATTATTGGTATGGAAAATAGTAATATTGTAAGAATAAAAGCAATTGTAGGAGAAGATACAGAAAATAAAATATATAAATTATTAGATTTTACAAATGATAAAAAAGATATAGCAGATCCTTGGTACACAGGGAATTTTACTAAAACTTATGAAGAAGTACTAAAAGGATGTCAAGCTTTATATAATTACTTAACAAAGGAGTGATTGTTATGTCATATATAGAATTTAAAAATGTATGTAAAGACTATAAAATGGGAGAAGTTGTAATACATGCATTAAGTAATGCAAACTTAAATATAGAAAAAGGTGAATTAGTAGTAATAGTAGGACCAAGTGGTGCTGGTAAAACTACAGCACTAAATATATTAGGTGGAATGGATAATGTAACAACTGGAAGAGTAATTGTAGATGGTAAAGAAATTTCAAGTTTAAAAAATAAAGGATTAATAAAATATAGAAGAGAAGATATTGGATTTGTATTTCAGTTTTATAATTTAGTACAAAACTTAACTGCAATAGAAAATGTCGAACTTGCAACTCAAATATGTAAAGATTCTTTAGATCCAAATCAAGTTATGGAAAAAGTAGGGTTATCTGAAAGAAAAAATAATTTTCCATCACAATTATCGGGAGGAGAACAACAAAGAGTGGCTATTGCAAGAGCTATAGCTAAAAATCCAAAGTTATTACTTTGTGATGAACCAACAGGAGCTTTGGATTATAAAACTGGTAAACAAATTTTAAAATTGCTACAGGATATGTCTAGAAAAGAGAATATGACAGTAATAATAATTACTCATAATGGTGCAATAGCTCCAATGGCAGATAAAGTTATAAAATTTAAAAATGGAACTGCAGAAAATATGATTATAAATGAAAGACCAAAGCCTATAGAAGAAATAGAATGGTAAAGGAAGGTGAAAATATGAAAAAAGCACTACTAAAAAATAGTTTTAAAGAAATAAAAAAATCGTATAAAAGATTTATTTCAATTTTACTTATTGCACTATTAGGAGTAGGCTTTTTTGCAGGACTTAGAGCTGCATCACCAGATATGGTAGATACTATAGATAAATATTATAAAGAATCTAATGTATATGATATTCAGATAATATCAACATTAGGTCTTACAGATAACGACATAACTGCTATAAAAAACATAGAAAACGTGCAAAATGTTTATGGAACGTATTCTGGAGATATTTTAGTTGATATAAATAATAAAGAGTTAGTATCTAAAATATTAGCAATAGAAGATGTTAATAAGCCTACTTTAATAGAAGGCAATATGCCAAAAAATGCTAATGAATGTTTAGTAGAGCCATCTTTTTTAATAACATCAAATAAAAAGATAGGTGATACTTTAGAATTAGAGTTAGATGAAGATAATAAATTTCTTAAAGAATCAAAACTAAAAATTGTAGGAACTGCAGATAGTCCAATATATATATCAAGAGATAGAGGTACAACAACATTAGGAACAGGAGCAATAAATAATTACATATATGTATCAAAAAATAATATAGAATCAGATGCATATACAGAAATATATGTTATTTTAAAAAATGCAGATAAATATAAAACTACTTCTAATAAATATGAAGATTATGTAGAAGAAACAAAAAAGAAAATAGAAGGAATTAAAGAAGAACGCGAAACTGCAAGATATAATGAACTTATAAATACAGCAAATGAAGAAATTCAGAAAGCAGAAAGTGAATTTAATACACAAAAAGCAGATGGAGAAAAACAAATTAATAATGCAGAAGAAAAATTACAAAGTGGAAAAAATGAAATAGCAAATGCAGAAAGTAAGATAAAAGAAAACGAAGAAAAGGCTAAAAAAGAATTTGCAAGTGCAGATAAAAAAATAAAAAATGCTAAATTAGAAATAAAAAATAATGAAGAAACATTGGAAAATGAAAAAATAAATGTAAGTAATGCAATAAATAATGCAAATGAGAAAAAGAAAAATTTAAATGCACAACTAACCGAATTAAACAAAAATTTAGAAGAAATAAATAAAAATTATAAAGAAATTTTAGAAAAACTTAATAATGGTAATTTAACGGAAGAAGAAAAATTTATATTAAATAATAAGAAACAAGAATTAGAATTAAAGCAAACAGAATTAGAAAAAACAAAATTACAGATACAAGCAGGAATAAAGGAAATAGATAATCAGATAAATAATGCTAATAGCACAATAAACGAAGCTATATTAAAACTAAAAACAGCAAAGTCAGAGTTATCTAAGCAAGAAAATAGATTAGCAAAAACCAAAAAAGAAACATTAAATCAATTAAGTAGTGCAAAAAGCAAATTAGAACCACTAAAACAAGAAATTCAAACAGCTGAAACAGAACTAAATAGTAAAAAAACAGAATTTAGTACAAAAATTTCAGAAGCAGAGATAAAATTAATAGATGCAAAAGAACAAGTTAATAAAATAGAGCATGCTAACTGGTATATACTAGACAGAAACCAAAATAGTGGATATGTTAGTTTTGTACAAGACACACAAAGTATAGATAGTTTAAGTATAGTTTTCCCAATTGTATTTTTTGCAATAGCAATATTAGTTTCTTTAACCTCTATGACAAGAATGGTAGAAGAGGATAGAACAGAATTGGGAACATTAAAATCATTAGGATATAATAAAGCACAAATAATGTTTAAATACATATTGTATTCTAGTTTAGCTTGTATAATTGGTGGAGTAATAGGAATAATTATAGGCTTACAACTAATACCAAGAGTTATTTGGATGATGTATAGCATGATGTACACAATTCCAGAATTTGTAGTAGGGCTTAATTCAGAACATTCATCATCTGGTTTAGCACTTATATATATTTGTATTGTAGGTGCTACAATATATGCAGTAGCAAGAGATTTAAGAGAAAAACCAGCAAATTTATTAAGACCTAAAGCTCCAAAAATTGGAAAAAGAGTTTTACTAGAGAGAATAAAATTTATATGGAAAAGATTAAACTTTTCACAAAAGGTTACAATTAGAAATATATTTAGATATAAAAAAAGATTTTTAATGACAATTATAGGAATATTTGGATGTACATCATTAATATTAACAGGTTTTGGAATAAAAGATTCTATATCTGCAATATTGCCAAATCAATATGAGAAAGTATTTTTATACGACTTTCAAGTAGGATTAAAGACTAGTTTAAGTAATGAAGATAAGCAAGAAGTTATTAGTCAAATACGCGATACTGGAAAAGTAGATAATATTGTAGAAACATATATGGTTGCAGATCTAGCAATAAATGATGAATATTCAGAGGATTTACAAGTAATAGTACCAAAAAATGCAGATGAATTAAAAAATGTAATTAAAATAAATAATGTAAAAAATAAAAAAGAAGAAGTAAATTTACAAGAAGATGGTGTAATTTTAACAGATAAATTAGCACAGTTACTAAATGTAAAAGAAGGAGATTCAATAACATTAAAGGGTACATTAGAAGATGATAAAAAATTAAAAGTTAACTATATAACAGAAAATTATATATCACATTATATTTATATGACAAAAGATATGTATGAAAATATATATGGAGAAAAATATAATACAAATGGATTATTAGTAAAAGCGAATAACTTAAATTTAGAAGAGCAAAAGGATCTTTCTAAAAAATTACTAGAAGAAGGAAAAGTATCTACAGTTTCTTTAAATTCTAATATAAAAAAGACAGTAGATGATATGATGAGTTCACTAAATTATGTTGTTATAATATTAATTGTTTCTGCAGGTTTACTTGCTTTTGTAGTATTATATAATTTGTCAAATATAAATATTAGTGAAAGGCAAAAAGAACTTGCAACAATTAAAGTATTAGGATTTTATGATAAAGAAGTGTATAAATATGTTACAAGAGAAACTGTATTATTAACAACAATAGGAATCATATTAGGACTGGTTGGTGGATATTTCTTAAATTATTTTATACTAGGCACATGTGAAATAAATATGCTTAGGTTTGCAAAAGTAATAAATCCATTAAGTTTTTTATATGCTATTCTTATTACAGTTATTTTTACAATAATAGTAAATGTAATTACATATTTTGCTTTAAAGAAAATTGATATGATAAGTAGTTTAAAAAGTGTAGAATAAAAAAGTAAATATGAGAAGGGAAAAGGCCCCGTCAAAATTCGACGAGGTCTTTAAAATTTAGAAAGTAATTGTTGGAAGCCAATTTACAAACTGGCTAATGAGTTCTCCAAGTCGAGAAAAAATTCCGTAAAGAGAAGCATATGCATCATCAAGCTGGAAACAGAACACTTGGAAGAGTGTTTCTAATGCTGTAAATGTCGCTCTTATTACAAATTCATAAAAAGTTAGGATACCTTCGCAAATCTGAAAGAACACAGGGCATGTATCCAACAGATGTGGACAAAATTCTACTACTAACATTGCAATTAATGCTAGTACTAAGTTGAACCGCAGTGTTCTACCTAGCGAACACGCTATAGAACGATATCTTCTACCTACTGCCTTTGATGTATTTGCTCTAGCTTCTTTAGTACCAAATCTTTTCTTAAACCAGTCTTTAAACTTATCAACAGGTGTAGGTTGATATTCAACCTTTGGTGGTAATGTAAGTGTTACTTCTGGTTTTGCAATATTTGCATCTAATTTTCCTCTCCGGATTCCTTTGGTTGTTGTACTTGTTGTTTTGTTCATAACTTTTTTCTCCCTTTCTTTAGATGGTTGCCAATGTCAATAGACATTTAGACAATCAACAGTTTTTTTAGTTAAAATTTATTATGCCATAATTATGTAAATTATGCAAATGTTATGGTAAAGCTGAAATAAACCTAAAAGAAAACAGTATACTACAACCATATAAATACTATAATAAAAATAAAAGTAAAAAACTAAAGTAAATTATGATATATTAAACGAAATAATATGTCGAAAAAAGGAGAAAAACGTGAGACAAAAAATAAAAGAAAATTTAAATAAAATAGTAAATTCTAATTTTTTCATTATAATATTAATGATAGTAGTATTTTTAAAAACAATATTATTTTATAAAAGTACAATATGTATAAATGAAAAAATTTATATAAATACAATACAAATGAGTATTATGTATATTTTGTCTTTGTTTGGAATGTTGTATTTATTACCAAAAAAAGGGCGAAATATAGCAGGAATAATTATGAACATATTAATTAGTATACTCTTATTTGCAGATAATATTTATTATAGTTATTCTAGTAATGTTTTGTCTGTCTTGCAAATAAGTAACTTACAATATGGTGAAGAAATAATGTCGACATTACCATTATTACTAAAATTACCACAAATATTATATTTTATAGATATATTAACATTAATTATATTAATTGCTACGTCAATTATAAAAATAGAAAAAGGAAAGAAAAGCAAAACTAAATTTATTGTATGTAGAACCATAATAGGAATAATTTGTATGATATTTTTTATAATATTATCTATAAATGCAAATTCAAAAGTACTAGAAGACCCATATAATAGGGATACACAAATAAAAAAAGGAACAATATATGGTTACCATATATCGGATATATTAAATGCTATGTTAGGTTCTAAACAAGCAAAATATGATAATAAAAATGATATGATGAAAGAATATAATGTATTAAAAGATGAATATAACGAAAAATATGGAGAAAGTTATATAGATATAAAAACCACTATGGAAGGAAAAAATGTAATTATATTGCAATTAGAATCTATTCAAGAATTCGTATTAAATAAAACAATAAATGGAAGAGAAATAACGCCAAATTTAAATAAATTTATAAATGAAAATATAAGACTTTCTAATATGTTTATGCAAAGCTATTCAACAACGGCAGATTCGGAATTTTCAACTGTAACATCATTATATCCGGTAGAAAATGGAATGGCATATAGTAGATATTACAAAAATAATTATGATGATATTTTTAAAATGTTCCATAATAAGGACTATACTACTTCATATATGCATGGCAATTATGGGAATTTTTGGAATAGGACAAATGTATATAATAATATGAAAGTTGATTACATAGAGTTAAAAGATAAATTTTTAGACATATCAGAAAATATAATGGGATATTTGTCAGACGAATTATTATATAAACAAGCTGTACAAAAATTAAAAGAATATGACAATCCATTTATATCTTATGTTGTAGCTGCTTCATCACATACAGGATTTACATTAGATGGATTGCAAGATAAAAGTAAAGTAAATATAAATGTTGGGAAATATAAAGATACTTTCTTTGGAAATTACTTAGAATCTGTAAATTATGCAGATTATGCATTTGGAATATTTATACAAGAATTAAAAAATGCAAGCTTATATGATAATAGTGTAATTATTCTATATGGAGATCATAATGGGTTAGATATGTATAATAACGAAATGATAGAATTTTTAAAAGAACTAGATAGTAATCTTACAGATACAGATATAAAATTAAATTATATTAGAGTTTTAGCAGGAATGAGAATACCAGGTATAAACAATTTAAGAATTGATAAACCTGTAAGTAAATTAGACATAAAGCCAACACTTGCATATTTGTGTAATACAGAAGAAGGTGTATCATTAGGAACAAATATGTTGGCTAAGAAAGATTTTATATGTTTAAACAATGAAAGAATTGTTACAGATAAATTTTACTATGATGAATTATGGTATGATATAGAAACAGGAGAAATAGTAGAAGAAAATGATGAGCTAAAAAAATATCGTGATTTTATGCAAAAAGAGTTGGAAATATCAAAATCTATAGTCTTGGAGAATCTATTAAAATAAAAAGTAATTATAAAAAGAGTTAAAAGGAGAAGTAATATGAAGAAATTAATAGGAATTGTACCTGCATCAAATAATTTATACAAAACAGATTTTGTATATGAAGACAAATATTCAATTTCCAATAATTATATTACAAGAGTTAAGGAATCTGGAGGTATACCTATAGGCGTATTACCACAAGGAATATATATAGAAGACGAAAATTTAGAAATTTATGATGGCTTTGTAATGACTGGAGGAGGCAAAATACACTCTTACCACATACAAGTTGTAGATTATGCAATAAAAAATAATAAGCCATTTTTAGGTATATGCATGGGTATGCAAACTTTAGCAATATATTTTTTATTATGTAAGGAAAAAGAAAAAAGAAATTATAATGGGAATATAGTAAAATTATATGAAGAATTAAGAAAGAGTAAATATAATTTTACAGAACCAGTAGAGGGACATAGAAATGCAGAATTAAAAAGAGATAACATAGAAGAAATAAAGCACAAAGTTAAAATAGAAAAAGATAGTATATTATATAAGTTGTACGAAAAAGAAATTTTAAATATGCCAAGTATACATAGGTATAGAATTCCACGAGTAGAAAAAGAACTAAAAGTAACAGGAAGAGCAGAAGATGGAACAATAGAGGTAATAGAATATAATGACAAAATATTTGGAGTTCAATTTCATCCAGAAAATGAAAGCATAAATAATTGTATTTTTAAATATATTATAAGTAAATGTTAAGGAGGGAAAAAATGAAAGTTTTATTAATAAATGGAAGTTCAAGAAAAGAATGTACATATACTGCTTTAAGTAAA
Organism: uncultured Clostridium sp.; assembly: GCA_900552655.1. Classification (GTDB taxonomy): domain Bacteria; phylum Bacillota; class Clostridia; order TANB77; family CAG-508; genus Merdicola. The sequence continues at coordinate 16,161 of USAE01000022.1, read as the reverse complement.
GTAGCGGAAAGTTTAAATGAAGAAAAAATAGAAACAGAAATTATAAATTTAGGTGCAAATCCTATAAGAGATTGTATAGGGTGTAAAATGTGTGCGAAAAATGGAAATCGCAGGTGTGTATTTAATGATGATATAGTAAATGAAATAATAGAAAAAGCCGAAAATAGCGATGGCTTTGTGTTTGGTACACCAGTGTACTATGCACATCCTTCTGGAAGGATTTTATCGGTTCTAGATAGAGTTTTTTATGCAGGAAAAAAGGCATTCGAATTTAAGCCAGGTGCAAGTATTGTAAGTGCTAGAAGAGGTGGAACAGTAGCATCTTTTGACGTATTAAATAAATATTTTACAATTAGTCAAATGCCAATTGTTTCTTCTACTTATTGGAACAATGTACATGGAAACAATAAATTAGAAGTAGAACAAGATCTAGAAGGAATGCAAACAATGTATAACTTAGGAAAAAATATGGCATGGCTTATAAAGTGTATAGAAAATGGAAAAAAAGATAATATAAATAAACCAGAAAATAAAGTGGTTAAAACTAATTTTATAATGTAAAACCCTAAAAATGGCTTGAAATATAGCAAAAATTGTGTTAACATAATAGATACGAAAAAAGGATGTTGATGCAATTTGAATATGGAAGCAAAAACTGTAGAATACTGTTTTGATTCTAAAGTATATTCTGGCGAAGATATAAAAAGAAAAATAGAGCAAATAAAAAGAGAATTTAGTAGAATTTCTAATAAACCAATAGAAGTAAGGGTAGAACTTAATGAGTTAGGTATATATGTTCTTACTTTTATATTTTATGCTAAAAGAAATATTGCTAAAGTAAAACCGGAAAAGATAAATAAGATATATATAGAATCACTAGGAGAATATTCAGATAATTATATAAATAAGTTAATAGGCAATAAAGATACTAAATATATAAATAAATTAAATGATCGAAGTAAAGAACATAAAATGTTAGAAAAAAAGCTTAAAGAACAAGCTAAGAAGAGAAAACATGCACAAATAAAGTATGTAAAAGAAAGTGAAAATAAAGAGAAAATTAAAAATAAAGTGCAAAAACAAGAAAATAAAGAAAATAGTAATCTTAGAGTGCCACATATAGAATATTTAAAAAGAGAAGAGGAAAAGGAAAACTTTATAGAAAAGTTACAGGAATATTTGAAAATGCTAAAAAATGTTAAACTCCCAAAGTTAGAACGAAAAAATAAAATAAAAAATAATAAATTGGAAAAGAAACAAACTGAGTACAGCTATAATAAAAAAAATTTAAGAGAGGGAGAACAACATTATTGGAGTAATAATTATGTTCCAAAAGAATATGGAAAATATAAAGCAACTAAAACATATAAACCATTATAAATATAAAAAAATATAGTAGAAATTTAATTTCTACTATATTTTTTGAATTTATTAAATAATTATAAATGAGTTACTCTTGATTTTATTTCTTTAGTTTTACCAACATTCCAGAAGTTTTCTCCTAAGTAGCCACAAGTTCTTCTTGTAACGTTCATTTTACTGTGGTCTTTATTTCCACAATTTGGACATTCCCATTCGTTATCTTCATTTATTATTATTTCACCATCAAATCCACATTTTTGGCAATAGTCAGATTTTGTATTAAATTCAGCATATTGAATATTATCATATATAAATTTAACAACTTCTTCTAATGCTTTTATATTATTTTTCATGTTTGGTACTTCTACATAAGATATAGCTCCTCCACCTGAGATTGGTTGGAATACACTTTCGAATTTTAATTTAGAGAATGCATCAATTTTTTCTCTAACGTCTACATGATAAGAATTTGTATAGTATCCTTTATCTGTAATATCTTTTATATCCCCAAATTTTGACTTATCAATTCTAGCAAATCTATAACATAAGCTTTCAGCAGGAGTTCCATATAATGCAAAACCTAAACCTGTTTCACTTTTCCATTGCAATACTTTGTCTTTTAAATGATTCATAACTCTTAAAGCGAATTCTTGTCCTACTGGATCTGTATGAGAAACCCCTTTCATTAGTTTGGTAACTTCATATATTCCTATATATCCTAAAGAAATTGAAGAATAACCATTATGTAATAATTTATCAATTGTTTCACCTTTTTTTAGTCTAGCAATTGCGCCATATTGCCAATGTATAGGGCTTATGTCAGACAATGTACCTTCTAAAGCATGGTGTCTACACATTAAAGCTTCAAAACATAATTCTAATCTTTCATCAAATAATTTCCAGAATTTTTCTTCATCACCATTTGCAATAATACCTATTTGTGGTAAGTTTATACTTACAACGCCTTGATTAAATCTTCCTTCAAATTTATAGTTTCCGTTTTCATCTTTCCAAGGAGCTAAGAAACTTCTACAACCCATTGGGCTAAATACATTTCCTTCATAATTTTCTCTCATTTTTTTAGCAGATATGTAATCTGGATACATTCTTTTTGCAGAACATTTAACAGCAAGTTTTGTTAGATAGTCATATTTTCCACCTTTTAAGCAGTTATGTTCATCTAAAACATATATAAGTTTAGGGAATGCAGGAGTAACATAAACTCCAACTTCATTTTTTATACCTTGAATTCTTTGATTTAGAATTTCTTCTATAATCATAGCGTTTTCTTCTATATAAGGGTCATCTTTCTTTAAATTTAAAAATAATGTAACAAAAGGAGATTGACCATTTGTTGTCATTAAAGTATTTATTTGATATTGAATTGTTTGTACACCAGATTTTAATTCTTCTTCTACTCCAACTCTTACTATTTTTTCTATTTCTTCATCAGTTAGAGTATTACCAAAAGCAATTTCGTATTTTTTCTTTAATTTATCATGTGATATTCTTAAATATTTTCCTAAATGACTAACGTCAACAGATTGTCCACCATATTGGTTACTTGCGACAGCAGCAATTATTTGAGTCATTACTGTACATGCAACTCTGAAACTTTTTGGTGTTTCTATTAATTTACCATTCATAACTGTACCATTTTCAAACATATCTTTAATATTGATTAAACAACAATTATGAATTGGTTGAACGAAATAATCCATATCGTGAAAATGTAAAATTCCATTTTTATGTGCTTCAACTATTTTTTCTGGAAGTAAAACTCTTTGTGTTAAGTCTTTTGAAACTTCACCTGCAATGTAATCACGTTGTGTAGAAGCTAAGAAAGTATTTTTGTTAGAATTTTCTTCTTTTAATTCTTTATTGTCATTTCTTATAATAGATAATATTGTATCATCTGTAGTATTAGATTTACGAACCATTGCTCTTTTATATCTATATAAAATATATGCTTTAGAAAGAGCATATTTATTAGCTTTTACTAATTCACTTTCAATTATATCTTGAATTTCTTCTACTTGTAAATTTTTCTTTTTTGATGATTCAACAACATCTGCAATTTCTTCTATTTGTTTACTTGTTATTTTTTCTTTTGGTTTTACTTCTTCATTTGCTTTTTGAATAGCAATTACTATTTTTGCTCTGTTGTAGTCTACGATTCTTCCATCTCTTTTTATTACGTTCATTATTTTTCCCCCTTAATACTTTTTTAAATTTTTACTTTTGTAAGTTTTATATTTTATGGTATAATCATATATATAAAAAACAGTATAGTAAATATTCATTTTTCAAATTCTGTCAAAATTTTTACATATCTATAATGTTTGTGAAAAAATATATGAGGTGAGTACATGAGAGTTCGTGACAAAACGAAGAAAAAAATTGCAAGTTCAATGGTAGAATTAGTAGAAAAAAAACCAATAGATAAAATTACAATTACAGATATAACTGTTAATTGTGATATGACAAGACAGGTTTTTTATAGATATTTTGTAGACAAATATGATTTAATTAATTGGATGTATGAAGAAGATTGTGGTTCTATAATATACACAGGTGAAGAAAATTTTAGTTTAAAAAGTTGGATAGAATATATTATAGATATATTAGAAGATAAAAAAAGTTTTTATGTACATGCAATTCAAGATGATTCTAGCAAAACATTTGAAAATTTAATTTTAGATAAAACTAGGTTTTATTTAAAGAAAATTATAGAATATAAAACTGCTACAGAGCTTACAAAGCAACTGGAATTTTTAATAGAAATGACAGCAAGAGGTTTAGTTGAAATGATAATATTCGAAATAGAAAAAGAAATGCCAGTAAAAAAAGAAATTTTAGTAGATTGGCTTATGAATGGAATATCTAAAGAAATATCAGATTTAGTAGAAGAATATGTTGTTCCAATGACAGTTGTAAAGAAATGGAAAATGTAAGCATATATAGTAGAAGCAAAAAGTATTGTAAGATTTACATAAAAGTGGTAAAATATTACTTAAGATAACTTGTTGAAATAAAAAGGAGAAGGGAGTAATAATTTATGCTTTATAAAATTAATCTTCGGATTGCAAGAGGTAGCTACGAATTAGAAACAGTTTATTATGGCGAAGGTGTTGTAAAAATTGGAGATGATGGAACAATTGAAGGCATTATTGCAAGAGATTTTGTAACAGGAAGTATAACTGAAACAAAGATAGAAATTTCTACATTTGATGTAGATTTTTATGGAAGCTATGAACTAGAAACTAAAGGAGAGGAAAATATAGAGTTACCAGGAATATATACTTTATATGGAGGTATGTATGGAATGTATGAAATTGCAGAATTGCAATTTGAAGAAAGGCTAAAAGAAGATGAAATAGCAGAAACTTTAAAGGAAATTGAGGAAATAAAAAATTTAGCAGAGCAGATTTAAAAGTAAAAGTAGACATTAGTATTTCTTATTAAGAGTATTAATGTCTACTTTTTTATCGAGATTTTATAAAGCAGTCCTAAAAATAACAGTTGCATATAGTAGAAAATAGTGGAATTGCTTAGATTCTTTATATTGTTAGCATTGACAAACAATTGTATATGTATTAAAATTATTATGTGCAATTTAAGGGTTGCACATAATAATTGTTTATAAGTTAGCGTGAGCTAACAAAGATAATAAAAAGGAGTTATTAAAATGAGTGAAACATTATTAGAAATAAAAAATTTACATGCTAAAGCAGAAGAAAAAGAAATAATAAAGGGATTAAACTTAAAAATAAATAAAGGTGAAATACACGTAATAATGGGACCAAATGGTGCAGGTAAATCTACACTTTCTAATGTAATATTAGCAAATCCAGAATATGTTCAAACAGATGGCGAAATTATATTAGACGGTGAAAATATAAACTCATTAAAAACAGATGAAAGAGCAAGAAAAGGAATATTTATGTCTTTTCAATCACCAAAGGAAATTCCAGGAGTTAGTGTAACAAACTTTTTAAAATATGCAAAAATAGCGACAACAGGAAAGCCTGTTAAAATATTTGAATTTAAAAAAGAACTAGAAAAAAACATGGAAGAGCTAAAAATGAAACCTGAATATGCAAACAGAAATTTAAATGTAGGATTTTCAGGTGGAGAAAAGAAGAAAAATGAAATATTACAAATGCTTACATTAAAACCAAAACTTGCAATATTAGATGAAACAGATTCTGGTCTTGATGTAGATGCAATAAAAACAGTTGCTAAAGGAATAAAAATGTATAGTAATAAAGATAATGGAGTTTTAATAATAACTCATGGAACAAAGATATTACAAGGATTACATGTAGATTATGTACATGTTTTAGTAGATGGGAAAATTATAAAAACAAGTACGGGTAATTTGGCAAATGAAATTGAAGAAAACGGATATGAAGAATACAAAAAATAGAGGTGAAGAAATTGTCAGAAAGCAAAAAACAAATAGAAGATATTTCTAGAAATATCTATGATATAAAAAATAAAGATGAATATAGTTATAAGTCACAAAAGGGTATAACTAAAGAAATAATAGAAGAAATATCAAAACTTAAAAATGATGCACCTTGGATGAAAGAATTTAGATTAAAAGCTTTAGAAACATACAACAAATTACAACTTCCAACATGGGGACCAAAACTAGATGAATTAAATATGGACGAAATTGCAACATATGTAAGACCAAAAACAGATATGAAAAATAGTTGGGAAGATGTTCCAGAAGATATAAAAAATACATTTGATGCATTAGGAATTCCAGAAGCAGAAAAAAAATCTTTAGCAGGTGTTGGTGCGCAATATGACTCAGAAGTTGTATACCATAGTATAAAAGAAGATTTAGTAAAACAAGGTGTTATATATACAGACATGGAAACAGCAGTAAGAGAATATGAAGATATTGTAAAAGAACATTTTATGAAATGTGTGCCTGTTTCAGACCATAAGTTTGTAGCATTGCATGGAGCAGTATGGTCTGGTGGTTCATTTGTATATGTTCCAAAAGGTGTAAATGTAGATATACCATTACAGTCATATTTTAGATTAAATTCGCCAGAATCTGGACAATTTGAGCATACACTAATAATTGTTGACGAAGGAGCAAGCTTACATTTTATAGAAGGATGTTCAGCACCTAAGTATAATAAAGTAAATTTACATGTAGGATGTGTAGAATTATTTGTTAAAAAGAATGCGCATTTAAGATATTCTACTATAGAAAACTGGTCTAAAAATATGATGAATTTAAATACAAAAAGAGCAATAGTAGAAGAAGGTGGAAAAATAGAATGGGTAACAGGTTCTTTTGGTTCTAAAGTTTCTATGTTATACCCAATGGCTATTTTAAAAGGTGAAAATTCTAAAATGGAATATACAGGAATATCATTTGCAGGACATGGGCAAAACTTAGATACAGGACTAAAAGTTGTACATAATGCACCAAATACATCATCTGTAATTAATTCTAAGTCAATTTCTAAAGATGGTGGAATAGCAACATTTAGAAGTTTAGAAAGAGTTATGCCAAACGCAAAAAATTCAAAACTTTCTGTATCTTGTGAATCTCTAATGTTAGATAATAAATCTAAATCTGATACAATTCCAGTAAGTGATATAAGAACAGAAGAAGTAGAATTTTCACACGAAGCAAAAATAGGAAAAATAAGTGATGAAGAAATATTTTACCTAATGTCAAGGGGAATTTCTGAAGAAGAAGCAAAAGCAATGATAGTAAGAGGTTTTGCGTATCCAATATCTAAAGAGCTTCCTTTAGAATATGCAGTAGAAATGAATAATTTAATAAATTTAGAACTAGAAGGGAGTATAGGATAATGGAAAACATAGTATTAAACGAAACTCCAGTTAGAACTTCAAAAAACTACGGAATAAATAATATAGAAATAAAAAATTTTGAAGAACCAATAATAAAAGAATTTGTAAATATTACTATAGCAGATGCAGAAAATTGTATAACAAATAAAAAAGAGGACTTTAACTTAAAATTTGGGCTAGGAGAATATTTTACAAAACAAATAAAAGATGAATCAAATGTGAATTTAAAAGTTGATATAAATAAAAATATTAAAGAACCAATAATAATAAAATTTGATTTAGACGACAAAAACAATGTTTTAGTAGACAATATAAGCGTAAATGCAAAAGATGATACTAAAGCAAATATAATTATAATATATACATCAAAAGAAAATATTACAGGATATCATAATGGAATTTGTAGTGCAGAAATTGGTAAAAATTCAAATGTACATATAACAATTATAAATTTATTAAATACACAAATAAATAATTTTTATACAGTAAATTCTAAAATAGAAGAAGAGGCTAAAAACTTATTTTCTATGGTAGAATTTGGTGGAAAAAATAATGTAGTAAATTATTATGCTAATTTACAAGGATATAATTCAAAAAATAAATTACATTCTATATATTTAGGAAAAGAAGAGCAACGTATAGATTTAAATTATATTACAGAATTATATGGTAAAAAAACTAATGTAGATATAGAAGTAAATGGAGCGTTAACAGACAATGCTAGAAAAAATTTTAAAGGTACAATAGATTTTAAAACGGGAGCCAAAAAAGCAAAAGGAAAAGAAAATGAATATTGCACATTATTAACAGATACATCATATTCTAAAGCATTGCCAATGCTTTTATGCACAGAAGATGATGTAGAAGGGGAACATAGTACAGCCACAGGAAAAGTAGATGATAAAGAGCTATTTTATATTATGGCAAGAGGAATAAGCGAAAAAGAGGCTAAAAAAATTATTGTTAAAGCAAAATTTAATTCTGTAATTAACGAAATAAAAAATGAAAAAATTCAAAATTTAGTTTTAGAAGAGGTCGATAGGAGGCTGGATTAATGAATCCTGAAACAATTAGAAAAGATTTTAAAATATTTGAAAATAGAAATATCACATATTTAGATAGTGGTGCAACAGCACAAAGACCTTACCAAGTGATAAATGCAGTAGAAGAATATTATAATAAAAATAATGCAAATCCACATAGAGGAACATATGATTTAAGTATAGATTCTACAGAAGAATATGATAAAGCAAGAAGAAAAGTTGCAGAATTTATAAATGCAAAAAGACCAGAAGAAATAGTATTTACTAAAAATGCTACAGAAGCATTAAACTTAATTGCAAATTCCTATGGATTAGAAAATTTGCAAAAAGATGATTCTGTAGTTATATCTATAATGGAGCATCATTCTAATATAGTACCATGGCAAAAAGTAACTAAATTAAAAGAAGCTAAATTAGAGTATTTATATATAAATGATAATTATGAAATAACAGAAGAAGAGATTAATAAGAAAATTAACAAAAACACAAAAATTGTAAGCATTACACAAATATCTAATGTATTGGGAATAAAAACACCATTAGATAAAATAATAAAGGCAGCACATAATGTTGGTGCAATTGTTATAGTTGATGGGTCACAAAGTGTTCCTCATATAAAAATTGATGTACAAGAAATGGATGCGGATTTTTTTGTGTTTTCAGGTCATAAATTAATGGCACCAATGGGAATAGGTGTGCTTTATGGAAAATATAATTTATTAAATAAATTATCACCTTTTCTTATGGGAGGCGATATGATAGAATATGTGTATGAACAAGAAACAACATTTGCAAAACCGCCAACAAAATTTGAGGCAGGTACCCAAAACATTGGTGGAGCAGTTGGTCTTGCTTCTGCAATAGAATATTTAGAAAACATAGGAATGAAACAAGTAGAAGAGTTGGAAGAAGAATTGCTACATTATGCAAAAGAACAATTTAATAAATTAGATTTTATTGATATGTATGCACCAAAAGAAAATGAAAATCAAATAGGTGTAATATCATTTAATATAAAAGATGTTCATCCACATGATACAGCAACAATTTTAAGTTCATATGGTGTTTGTGTACGTGCAGGAGATCATTGCGCACAGCCATTAATTAGATTTTTAAATCTTCCAGCAACTTGTAGGGCAAGTATGTATATTTACAATACAAAAGAAGATATCGACAAATTAATATATGCGTTAAATAAGGCAAATGATATGTTTAAAAAATGGAGAAGGTAGAAAAATGGAAAATTTAGATTCAATTTATACAGAATTAATTATGGAACATAGTATGGCATCACATAATAAAAGAAAATTAGATAATCCAGATAAATGCGAAATGGGGCATAACCCAAGTTGTGGTGATGAGATAGAAATTCAAATAAAAATGAAAGATAACGTAATAGATGATTTAGCATTTACAGGTCAAGGATGTGCTATTTCACAAGCTTCTACTTCTATTATGATAGATACATTAATAGGTAAAACAAAAGAAGAGGCTTTAGAAATTATTAATACTTTTATCGGAATGATAAAAAGAGAAATAACAGATGAGGAAGAATTAGAAAAACTAGAAGAAGCGATAGCTTTTAAAAACATTTCTAATATGCCAGCAAGAGTAAAATGTGCAGTATTAGCATGGCATACAATTAAAGACTTACTTGATAAAGAATAAAGAGTTAAACTAAATTTACGGAGGATAATAATTATGGAAAGAGAGTTAGAAACTTCTGGAAAAATGACATGGGCATTTATTTGGAGATTTATATTATACTATATTGCAATATCTATAGTATTGGCAGTTATAACTTATTTTATGTTAGGAAAAGCTAATATGTTGGTATTATCTATTTTTTCTATTATAACGATGGGAATACTAATATTTTTTCCTACTAAACTTGCAACATCAGATTTATTTAAAACAAAGAAAATGGATAGTATAAATTTAAAAAAGTTTAAAAGAAATATAGTTATTTTTTATATAATTGTTATGATGATAGTTACTTTATTTAATACATTAAATTATGCTGTAACAATGATTGGCTTAGAAAATGTAAATGAATCAGCTATAGAGGAAATAAAAAACAACGAAAATTTACAAGAAGAAGAAAAAAATAAAATGATAGAAAGCCAAAATAATTATATTGAGCAAGTTGAAAAAATACAAAGAGAAACTTTTATAATAATAACTTTAATTGATATAATACTATTTATATTAGGTATAATTATACAATTTAGATATACAAAAAAATATCTAAATGAAGAAGATTAAAGCCTAAGTATTGCAATTTTTTAAAAGTTATGTTAATATATTAAACATATTAAATATAAGCCTATAAAAAAGCAAAGTATATTAATTAAATTGTTTTAAGAGAAGTGATGGTTGGTGTAAATCACAAAACATAATTAATAAAAATTTCACTTTTTTGGCTCATTTTTGAAAATAGTAGGAAATGACGGTTGTAACGTTAAAACTTTAATAAGGTTAATTATAATTATGTAGAAAAACAAACATAATTTATATTAATAAATTTAGGTGGTACCACGAGTAATTCGTCCTATGGCGAATTGCTCGTTTTTTGCGTACTAGAAATTATGACGAATGCTAGATATTATAGCATTTAGAAATGCATATTAGATTTTGTATTCGTTTTTTGTGTGTAAGGAGGAAATAAGGTGAAAGAAAAAATTGAACAAATTAAGAATATGGCTACCGAAGAGATTAATAGTGTAGAAGAATTAAAAGATTTAAATGATGTAAGGGTAAAATACTTAGGTAAAAAAGGTGAACTTACATTAATTTTAAGAGAAATGGGGAAGTTATCTAAAGAAGAAAGACCAGTTATAGGAAGCATTGTTAACGAAACAAGAGATTTATTAGAAAACTTAATTTCTAATAAGGAAGCAGAACTAAAAAATAAAGAATTAGAAGAAAGACTAAAAACAGAAACAATAGATGTAACAGAACCTTCTAAAAAAATAAATTTAGGTTCTATGCACCCAATAACAAGAATAAATAAGGAGATAGAAGACATATTTATAGGACTTGGATACGAAATAGCAGATGGTCCAGAAGTAGAGTTTGCTATGTATAATTTTGATAAATTAAATACTCCAGAAGATCATCCAGCAAGAGATAGCCAAGATACATTTTATATAAATGATAATATTGTGCTTCGTTCACAAACATCACCTGTTCAAGCAAGAGTAATGGAAAGCAAGAAGCCTCCTATAAAGATAATATGCCCAGGTGCGGTTTATCGTTCAGATAGTGTTGATGCAACACATTCACCAGTATTCCATCAAATGGAAGGTTTAGTAATAGATAAAAATATTACTATGGCAGATTTAAAAGGAACATTAGAAACATTTGCTAAAACTTGTTTAGGTGAAAAAACTAAATTAAGATTTAGACCACATCATTTCCCATTTACAGAACCAAGTGCAGAGGTTGATGTTTCATGCTTTGTATGTGGTGGAAAAGGCTGTAGAACTTGTAAAGGAGAAGGTTGGATAGAGCTTTTAGGTTGTGGAATGGTTCATCCAAATGTTTTAAGAAATTGTGGTATAGACCCAGAAGAATATTCAGGATTTGCTTTTGGATTCGGCGTAGAAAGAATTGCTATGGCAAAATTTGGTATAGATGACTTACGTTTATTATATGAAAATGATGTTAGATTTTTAAAACAATTTTAAGTATAAATGTAATAAATAATAATTTAGTTAGAAAGGAAGAATAAGAATGAAAGCAAGTATAGAATGGTTAGAAGAATATTCTAATATAGATAAAACAGCCCAAGAACTAGGAGATATATTAACTCTTACAGGTTCTAAAGTTGAAGGTGTAGAATCTAAAGGTGGAGAGATAAAAAATGTTGTTGTAGGAAAGATATTAGAAGTTACAAAACATCCAGACGCAGATAAATTAGTAATTACAAAAGTAGATGTTGGAAATGGAGAAATATTACAAATAGTTACAGCTGCTCCAAATATTAAAGTAGGAACAAATGGGCAAATTGTACCTGTTGCAAAAGATGGAGCTAAACTTCCTGGTGGAGTAAAAATAAATACAGGAAAATTACGTGGAATAGAATCACAAGGTATGATGTGTGGAATGGAAGAACTAGAAATAGATCCTGCAAATTATCCAGACAAAGTTGTAGATGGAATATTTATATTAGATGCTGAATATGAAAACAATATTGGTGAAGATATAGTAGAGATCTTAAATTTAAGAGAAGATATTATAGAATTTGAAATAACACCAAATAGACCAGATTGCTTATCTATAGAAGGATTAGGAAGAGAAACAGCAGTTTCACTAAAACAAGAATTTAAAAATCCAAGAGAAGATTTGCAAAATATGAAAGTAGAAGCAAAAGAAGAGCTAGAAGGATTAAAAGTAAAAATAGAAGCTCCAGATTTATGTTATAGATATGTAGCAAGAGTAGTGAAGAATGTAAAAATTGGACCATCACCAAAATGGATGGTAAGAAGACTAAATGCATGTGGTGTAAAGAGTATAAATAATATAGTAGATATAACAAATTATGTTATGTTAGAATTAGGTCAACCAATGCATGCTTTTGATATAAACACTATAGATGGGAAAAGTATTATAGTAAGAAGAGCAAATGAAAATGAAAAAATTACTACTTTAGATGGAATAGAAAGAACATTAGATGAAAATATGTTAGTAATTGCAGATAATAAAAAGCCAATAGGTATTGCAGGAGTAATGGGGGGAGAAAACTCAGAAATAACAAATGACACACAAACTTTAGTATTAGAATCAGCAGTATTTTATGGTGGAAATGTGAGAAAAACAGCAAAAAAAGTAGGATTAAGAACAGAAGCTTCTAGTAGATATGAAAAAGGTTTATCACCAGAAAATTCAGAAAGAGTAGTAAATAGAGCTGTTCAATTAATAGAAGAATTAAAAATAGGAACAGCAGTAGACGGAGTAATAGATATATATCCAAACAAACAAAAAGTTAATACTATAAAATTAGATGTTGACAGAATTAATAATTTGTTAGGAACAAATATTACAAGAGAAGAAATGATAAATATATTAACAAAATTAGATGTTAAAGTTGAAGGTGATATGCTAACTCCACCATACTATAGACAAGATTTAGAAGGAATAGCAGATATAGCAGAAGAGATAATAAGATTTTATGGATATGATAAATTAGAAACAACATTGGTAAAAGCAGAAACAACTTTAGGTGGTAGAAATAAAAAACAAACAATAGTAAACGACTTAAGAAATCTATTAATAAATAGTGGTTTATCTGAAATATATACATATGGTTTTATATGCGAAAAAGATTTAGATAAAATGAATTTATCAAAAGAAGATATATTAAGAAAGCAATCTATAAAAATTAGTAATCCATTAAGTGAAGACTATACAATTATGAGAACTTCTACAGTGCCAAGCATGATGGAAACTTTAGAAACAAATTACAATAAAAAGAATAGAAATGTTAAATTATACGATATATCTAGAAGTTACAAAGATGAATCAAATGAGGTAGAAGAAAACAAATTGCCAAAAGAAGAATTAATACTTACAATAGGAGAATATGGTGATGACGTAGATTTCTACACATTAAAAGGTTTAATAGAAAATATTTTAGAAGTAGCAGGAATCCAAAGATATAATATAGAAAAAGAATTAGAAAATAATATATATCACCCAGGAAGAACAGCAAACTTAAAAATAGGAAATGACATAATAGTAACATTTGGAGAAATACACCCTGTAGTGGCAAATAATTATGAAATAAAAGATAGAGTATATATTGCTGAAATTAACTTAGAAAAAGTCACTAAATATGCTAAGGTTAATAAAAAATATGTAGAAATACCAAAATATCCAGCAGTAGAAAGAGATTTAGCAATTTTAGTAGATGAAAGTGTTTCAGCAGGAGAAATAGAAAACATAATAACAAAAAAAGCTAAGAAAAATTTAGAAGAATTAAAGTTATTTGATATATATCGTAACGAAAAAATAGGACTAAATAAAAAAAGCATTGCATATAGTTTGAAATTTAGAGATAAAAACAAAACAATGAGTGACGAAGAAATAAATCCAATAATGGAACAAATAATAAAAGAATTAGAAGAAAAACTAAATGCAGAATTAAGAAAATAGAAAATAAGGACCGTTTCCGGGATTAGGGGACGGTCCTTAAAATCCCGGTTTTATAAAATAAAAAGGAAGAAAATTGTAGTTTACAAAGAAAATAAAATGTGTTAAACTATATTCGTATTATGTATTACAAGGGAGGAAATAAAAATGTCTAAGAAAGAAAAGAAATATTCAGCAAGTAATATTTTTGTTAAAATAACAGCAGGCATTTTAGCAGCACTAATGATAGTAAGTATCGGAGGAACTTTAATATACTATTTAATAGGTATGTAATAGGAGTAAAAAATGAAAGATGATATAATTACAGGAATTTCAGATTTTTACCAAACTAATATTTTATCTAAAATTATTCAAATGTGGGAACATCCTATAGATTTAGTATTATTTTTAATAGATATAGCAATAGTAGTATTTTTAGCCTATAAAATATTAAAATTAACAAAAGATTCTAGAGCATGGCAAGTACTAAAAGGAATTTTATTGTTGCTAATAGTAACATGGCTTAGTGGTGTATTTAGACTGAATATATTACATGCAATATTAGATAAAGTAATTAGTTTTGGAGTGTTAGCTTTAATTATTATTTTTCAACCAGAAATAAGAAGAGCATTAGAGCAATTGGGAAGTAAAAAGCTAAGGAAATATTTGGGATTTACAGACGATATAGAAACAAAGAATAAAGAAGATATATATAAAATAGTAATTGCAGCAGAAGAAATGTCTAAAAGGCAAATAGGAGCATTAATAGTAATAGAAAGAGATATAGGAATAAAAGATATTATCGATACAGGAATTTTAATTGATGCAGATGTTTCACCACAATTATTAACTAATATATTTGTTCCTAAAACTCCACTTCACGATGGAGCTGTTGTTATAAGTCACAATAAAATAAAAGCAGCAGCGTGTATGTTACCTTTAGCAAGTGACCAAGACATTGCTAAAGAATTAGGAACAAGGCATAGAGCAGGAATTGGTATATCTAAAGAATCAGATGCAATTGTAGTTATTGTTTCAGAAGAAACTGGAAAAATATCAATTGCGAAAGATGGCAATTTACTAGAAGATGTAACAGAAGAGATGTTAAAGAAAATATTAATAAAAAATATAGTTACAGATAGAATACCAGAAAAAGAAATAAAAAATAATATATTTTGGAAAAAGTTGAAAGATAATAAAAATAATATAAAAAAAGTAGGTCCTAAATTAATTATTGAAAAAGCAATTAAGCCATATAAAACAAAATATTTTATACAGCAAGGAAAAGAAGATATAAATATTTATGAAAATAGGATGATAAAGTATTCTTTAGAAAAAATATTGATAACATTAGAAAGATATAAAAATGATGATAAAGATGCTTATGAAGAGATAAAAGAAACAATAAAAAAATATGAAAAAAAATTAACTTTAGAAGATGTAAAGTCATATGAAATAATGAAAGAATGTATAGGAAATGGTCAAAAGGATGAATACTATGATCAAAAAGATAAATTTTTAATAGATACATTTACTATATTTTTAAGAACAAGTGGAGAAAATATACCAACAGAAGAAGAAAAAGAAAGTTATCTAAAATTAAATTATGATAAATCAAATCATATGTTTAAACTATTTATCGATAGAAATTTTGAAAAAGAAGAAATTAATACCAAGAATTTGTATTGCTTCTGTAAAGAAGATGGTTCAACAAAAAATATATCTGAAATATATTATAAAAAAGATAATGAATATAAAAAAACACATACAAAATTTT
>USAE01000021.1 GCA_900552655.1 uncultured Clostridium sp. | reverse complement strand
AATGTTAATTATATTTATAATAATATTATTTACACTTTCAAAATTTATTTGGAATATAGAAATAAAAGGACTAGAAGAGAGTTCTAAAAAACAGGAATTATTACATACTTTAACAGAAAATGGATTAAGCATAGGAAAATATAAAAATAGTATAGATATAAAAGAAATAGTTAATAATATAAGGCTTGAAAGAGAAGATATTGCCTGGGTAGGAATAGAAATAAAAGGAACAAATGCAATAGTAGAAGTTGTTTTAGCAGAAGAAAAACCAGAAATAATTAATCAAAATGAATATTGCAATATTGTATCAGATAAAGAAGCCAAGGTGTTAAAGATAAACGCAAATACAGGAACAGCAATGGTACAGCCAGGAGATATTGTAAAAAATGGAACATTACTTATAGCAGGGTGGATGGAAGGAAAATATACGGGAACTCGATTTACTAGGGCTACAGGAGATGTAGAAGCTTTAGTATGGTATACAGAAAAAGCAGAAGTAAAATATAAAGAAATGAAAACAGAAAAAACAGGAAATACAGAGAAAAAATATGCATTAAATATAAATAATTTTAGAATAAATTTATATAAAAGGCTTTCAAATTTCGAAAAATATGATACAATATATGAGAATAAAAAATTAAAATTATTTTCAAATTTCTATATACCCGTAGAGTTAATAGAATGTAATAATTCTGAAATAAAAGAATATGAAGTTAACTATACAGAGGAAGAGGCAAAACAAGAAGCAAAAAGAAGAGCTGAAGAAAAGTTAAACGAGACAATAAAAAATAAGGATAACATAAATAACGTAATAGTAAATTATACAATAAAAGATGATGCAGTGGAGGCAGAGGTAACATATGAAGTCTTTGAAAATATAGGAACTAATGAAAAAATAGTATTTTGAAAGGATGATAAACATGGAGCAAAGAAGTCTTAGAGTAATTAGCACAAACAAAAATTTTTTCTCAAAATTAACAAATACTATAAGTAAACTATTAATACCAACTAAATTAGGAATTAATGGTATAATGATTTCTATAAAAAGAACTAGCTTAATAAAAGCGTTTGAAGCATATAAAAACGAAGAAAAAGATGAAGCGAAAAAAGAAATGCTATCTAAAAAATATGAAGACGCATATACTTTATATTTAGAAGCAATAGATAAATATATAATGGACTCAATTTACAAAAAAGTAAAAAATGGTACAGCTACAGAATTTGAGAAAGATGCACTTTCAAATTATTATGAAGTAATACATTTAAAGCAAACAGAATATTTAGAATATAAATATAAAAAACAACAATACTTATTACAATTAGATTATCAAACATTAAAAGCAGAAGAAAATAAGATGACACCTAGATACGAAAAATTTTATAGCATAAAAATAGAACAATTGTATAAAGGAATATTAAAACATTATTCTATTCAACTTGCAGACAACTTAACATATCAAGACAAAAATATTATATACGATAAAATTTTTAATCTATTAGAAGATTATATAACAGATGTATTACCTATAAAGCTAAAATTAGATGAAAAAAATATGTATAAAAATATAATTGCACAATATGAAAAATTTGATAGGTTTACAGTAGGAAAATTAGACATAAAAGATACAATAGAAAAAAGAATGATTTTACTAGGAATAAGTAGGCAACTATTTACACATAGTTTGCCATTAGTAGTAGCAGAACAATGCTATGTAAAAATATTAAAAGACTTAAGAGAAATTATTGTAACTACAAAAATAGAAAACAAGAAAGAATCAGCCTATAAACTATTAATAGAATTAATAGAAGACTACAATATTAGGCTTCTTTCTACAAAAATATATTGGGACAGGCCAGCAGATAGAGAAGAATATAAAACTTTTTGGAATGAATATAAAAAATTACAAAAAGGAAAAGAAGAAAACTTAGAAGAATATGAAAAGCAAAAAGAGATATTATTTATAAAAGCAGATTTAAGAAAATTACAAAAAGCAAAAAGAGATTATTCAAAAATAGAAAAATTCTATAAAGAAAAGTTAGTACAATTAGGAGCAATGAAGCAAATAAAAAATACATATAAAACTTCAGAAAAAATATATTCAAGAATCAAAAGACAAGAGAAAAAAGAGATAGGTTAAAAGAAGAAAGGATATAAAAAATGAAGTATGCAGATATAGAATATTTAAATGTAGAGCCAAATGATATGTATTCAAATTTAACAGAAAAAGTAATAAATAAGTGTTTTGAAACAGAACATCTTCTAAATAAAAATATAAACATAAGTATTATTTATACAACTCCAATAGATATACAGGAATATAATAAAGAATATAGGAATATAGATAGAGCAACAGATGTTTTATCTTTTCCTATGTTCGAAAAAGATGAAGTAGAAAAATTCAAAAAAGAAAAAAGTGTTGTTCCAGAAGTATTAGGAGATATTATAATTAATTTAAGTCAAGTAAAAATGCAGGCAGATGAATATGGTCATAGTTTCGAAAGAGAATTAGCATATATGTTAGTTCATGGATTTTATCATTTAATGGGGTATGACCATATGGAAGAAGAAGAAAAAAGAATAATGCGTTTAAAAGAAGAAAAAGTACTAGAAGATTTAAAAATTAATAGGGAGTAGACATGGACAAAAAAGAAGATAGCAGATTATATAACAAAAGTTTTATCGAGGCATGGAAAAATGCTTTTTGTGGGATCGCACATGGTTTTAGAACTCAAAGAAATTTAAGAATACAATTAGTAATAGGAATTGTAGTGGTAGTGCTAGGAATAGTTTTAAAAATAAGTACAATAGAATGGGCAATATTAATGCTTTCAGTGTTTTTACTTTTAGGAACAGAAATGATGAACACAGCAGTAGAAGCAACAGTAGACTTATGTACAGAAGAATATCACCCAAAAGCAAAAATAGCAAAAGATGTAGCAGCAGGTGCAGTTGTATTAACAGCTATAAATGCTTTAATTGTTTTTTGTTTCTTATTTACAGATAAAATTATACAATTATTTAAATAAGAGAGGTATATAATGGGGAGTAAAGGTAAGAGAGCTAAAAAGAATAATAAAAGTCATAAAATGTTAATAATTAGTGTAATAATTATTTTATTAGTAGCTGTAGTAGCTGGAATTTATTATTATACAGGCAAAAGTGCTAATAATAAAAATGAAAATATACTTGTAGATTTAGGAGTAGATGAAGGACTAAAACCAGAAGAAGAAAAAACAGAAAGTATATTCGAAGGAAATAGTAGACCAGTAGCAGTTATGATAGATAACCATAAAGGTGCATGGCCACAAGTAGGGTTAAATAATGCATATAGTGTTTACGAAATAATTGTAGAAGGTGGAGAAACTAGACTAATGGCTCTATTTAAAGGAAAAGATGTCAAAAAAATAGGACCAGTGCGTAGTGCAAGACATTACTTTTTAGATTATGCATTAGAAAATGATGCAATTTACACTCATTATGGTTGGAGTCCAAAAGCACAGTCAGATATTTCATCTTTAAAAGTAAATAATATTAATGGAATAAGTGAAAGCACGGAAAGATTTTGGAGAATAAAACAAAAATCACAACCTCATAATGTAATAACTAGTATAAAAGACATACTAGAAATTGCAAAACAGAAAAAATATAGTACAACATCTAATAAAAAAAGTGTGCTAAATTATTCAGATGAAGAAGTTAATTTAGACCAAGGTGTAATTGCAAATACGGTTACAATTCCGTATTCAGACTTACATACAACCAGTTATAAATATAATTTAGAAACAAAACGATACACAAGATATGCAAGAGGAATAAAACAAACAGATATGGAAACAGGTGAACCTATAACTACAAAAAATATAATAATTACATTTGCTAAAAATACACCATTAAAAGATAAAGAAAACAAAGACAGACAAGATTTAGACAATATTGGAACAAATGATGGGTATTATATAACAAATGGAAAGGCTATAAAAATAAAATGTATAAAAAACAGTAGAACATCACAAACAATTTATAAAGACTTAAACGGAAATGAAATAGAAGTAAATGATGGGAATACATTCTTTAATATATGCCCAATAAATAGCAATGTTACGTTTGAGTAAAATATAAAGACTAGTTATAAGTAGTGAACCAAATGTAGTTCATTTATATAACTAGTTTTTTTAATATTGAATACTTTAAATTTCTTTAGAATTTGCATTTGTTAGAAAATCTTAGGTATTTTTTATTAAAAATAAAAATAAGTACTAAGTTTCTACAAAAAAATAAATTAATATATGATAATATAATAAATGAAAGGAAGAAATATATGGCAGAATTTAAATCAGGTTTTGTTGCAATAATAGGAAAAACAAATGTTGGTAAATCAACACTTATTAATAAATTAGTAGGAGAAAAAGTTGCAATAACAGTAAATAAATCACAAACAACTAGAACAGCAATAAGAGCAATAGTAAATAGAGAAAATTCACAAATAATTTTTATAGACACACCAGGAGTTCATAAACCCAAAACAAAATTAGGAGAAACAATGATAGAAACAGCATACGAAATTGCAGAAGATGTAGACATTATTTTATTTATTGCAGATTGTTCTAAAAAAGAAATAACAAAAGGAGATAAAATAATATTAGAAAAAATAAAACAAATAAATAGAAAAACAATATTGGTATTAAATAAAATAGACTTAATAAAAAAAGAAGAAATTTTAGAAGTAATAGATATGTACAGAAAAGAATATAATTTTGAAGAAATTATACCAATATGTGCACTTAATAATAAAGGCGTAGATACAATATTAAATATAATAGAGAAAAATTTAAAAGAAGGCCCTGCTTATTATGATATAGAAGAATATACAGATCAAACATCAAGACAATTAGTAGAAGAAGTTATTAGAGAAAAGGCTTTGCAATATTTAAGCGAAGAAGTACCACATGGTATATATGTTGAAGTAGAAAAAATGAAATTAAGAGAAACAACAAAGGGAGAAGAAATATATGACACATCTGCAATTATTTATTGTTTAAGAAATTCGCACAAAGGTATAATAATTGGAAAAAAAGGGGCAATGCTTAAAAAAATAGTAACAAGTGCAAGAATAGAATTAGAAAAAATGTTAGGAACAAAATTAAACTTAGAAGTTTGGGTTAAAGTAAAAGAAGATTGGCAAGATAAAGATAGTATAGTTAAAAAATTTAAATTCAACTAATTGAATAAAAAAACATAAAATACAAAAGATAATAAAAAGGAGATGATTTCATGTTTAAACAAATAGCTTGGAACACCTTTAAAAAAACTGGAAATATAAATACATTTATGGAATTTAAACAATTAAGAGATTTAGAAAAGAAAATAGAGGAAGAAAAAAATGGGAACAATAAAGACAAAAGGAGTTATACTAGTTGAACGTAATATGGGTGATTTTGACAAAATGCTAACCATGCTAACACCAGGTTTAGGTAAGATTTCTTGTGCTGCCAGAGGAGCGAAAAAATTTAGAAGTTCGCTCCTTGTTGGGAGCCAATTTTTATGTTTTGGAGAATATATTTTATATAAAACAAATTCAACATATTATATAAATTCGTGTGAACCTATAGAAGTTTTTTATAATATAAGGAAAGATTTAAGAAAATTAGAATATGCCTCATTTATATCTAAAATAATAATAGATGTTACAAATGAAAATGAAAATTCATATAGAATTTTACAATTATACTTAAATACGTTGTATATGATATCTGAAACAGATAAAGACTTAGACTTTATATTATCAATTTTTAAAATAAAATTAATAAGTATATTAGGTTTTACGCCAAATGTTAGATGGTGTACGAATTGCAATTCTAAGGAAAAACTGGAATTTTTTAGCTTAAAAGAAAATGGGTTTAAGTGTAATATTTGTGGAAAACAAGATACAAGTGCAATACATATTCAAAGTTCAACAGAAAAGGCAATTAAATACATTATAATGTCACCACCTAAAAAAGTATTTTCTTTTAATATTGGAGAAGAAGCAATAAAAGAATTAGAATTAATAGCAAAATTATATTTAAATGATAAGTTAGAAAAAGATTATAAAATGGATAAAATGTTTTAATAATGTATAAAAAAATAAAATTAACTTGAAAAAAAACATTTAAGCATATATAATAAATTTACAACAAAAGAAAGCAAAATAATTTGAGAGGAGAGATTTTTATGAATATAAAAGTTGTAGGAAAGGATTTAGAAGTAACAGATGCTATAAGAGATTATGCAGAAAAGAAAATGGATAAACTAACAAAATACTTAGAAGATTTTGATGGAACAGTTACAATAAAAGTAGAAGGAAATGAACAAGTAGCAGAAACAAGAGTTTCTTACCAAGGCATTACATATAAAGCAGTAACAGCACATAAAGATTTGTATGCTTCTATAGATAAAAATATAGATATATTAGAAGGACAAATAAGAAAAGAAAAAACAAGAAGAGAAAAAATGAACAAAGAAGAAACAATAAGAATGGCTCAAGAAGCAGAACAAACAGAACCAGAAAATGAAATAATAAAAGAATTATATTACGATATAAAACCAATGACACCTGAAGATGCTAAATTAAAATTAGAAGAGAAAAAAGGAAATACTTTTTTAGCATTTGTAAACTTAGAAAATGGAAAAGTAAATGTAATTTACAAATTAAAAGATAATAAAAATTATGGTTTAGTACAACCAGAAGCATAATTAAAAAATAATTAAAATCGAGATTTAACTATCCACCCAAAAACTGGGAGTAGAAGTTAAAACTCGATTTTTTGTTATAAAAAATAATATGTAATTACACTTTTTTAAGAAATTAAATTATTTAGAAAATTATAGATACAATTTATATTTACCAAAAAATAACGGATTCTAGACTTTCTACAAAATATATAAAAATTCTTGAACCCGTTATAAAAATTTAAAAGTGGTAACTATTTATTTAACATTTCGTTTTCATATTTTTGAACCATTTTCTTAACCATGTTTCCACCTATTCTACCAGCATCTCTTGAAGAAATATCACCATTGTAACCTTCTTTTAAGTTAACACCAACTTCACTAGCTACTTCGTATTTGAATTTATCTAAAGCATTCATTGCTTCAGGAACTAACTTTCTATTTGAATTTGAATTTGCCATTATAAATTTCACCTCCTAGGATTGTAAAGAATTACTTTGAAAAGTACTTTGCCTTTTCAATATATATGATGTGTAATTAATGAAAAAATATTCTGGAAAAAAATTGAAAAAAGAAAAAATATATATTGTAAAAAAACGGATAATAATATATAGTAATGTAATGAAAAAGAGAAAGGAATAGAAAAATGTATAAATTAATAACTGTTGATTTAGATGGAACACTATTAAATAAGTATGGGGAAGTTAGCGAATATACAAAAAATATAATAAAAAAGGTAACTGACCAAGGAATTTTAGTAGTTTTAGCTTCTGGAAGAATTTCAGAGTCAGTTCTTACAATAGCGAAGGAAATAGGGGCAAATAAATATTATATTTCTGGAAATGGTTCTGTTTTATATGATATGCAGAAAAAAGAAATAATATATGAAAAATATTTAAGCAAAGAAAAAGTTTTAGAATTAATAGAATTATGTGAAAAAAATAGTATCTACTATAATATATATACAGAAAGTTCAGTTATAGCTAAATCGCTAAATTACAATGTAGCTTTTTATAATTATGAAAATACAAAAAAAAGTAGCGATAAAAAAACAGAAATAAATATAGTAGACGATGTATACAACTATATAAAAACATTAAACACAAATAAATTTTTAAAAATGACTATATGTGACGAAAATAAGATAGTATTTTCTAGTATACTACGAAAAGTAAAAGATATACCAGATATAGACGTTTTGGAAGTTTCTCATATGTCAAAGAAAAAGATAAAAATGGGTACAAAAGAAGTATCAGTTGGATATTATTATACAGAAGTTAGTAGCAAAAATGTAGATAAATGGTATGCAATAGAAGAGATAATGAAAAAAGAAAACATTGCAAAAGAAGAAGTTATTTCTTTTGGCGATAATAATAATGACATACTTATGATAAAAAATGCAGGACTTGGAATTGCAATGGGACATAGCAATGAACAAGTAAAGAAAGTAGCTAAGTTTGTTACTCAAACAAACGATGAAGACGGAGTGGCAAAAGCACTAGAAAATATAATATTACTATAATATTACAACAATATTATATTTAGATTACGAAACAGTTGTATATATTGTTTTAAAAGGTAGAGTGGTGTAAAATAAAATCAGATTATATTGAATTTTAAATATTTAAGGAGGAATAATAAATGGCTTCAAATCCAATGCAAAGACAAAAAAGAGTATCATTTTTATTAGGAATGTTAGTAATGTTAATTATAGCAGCAATAATAATAGCATTACTATTTATGCAATTAATTAATTTAAAGAAAGCACAAGATGCAGCAAAAGCAGCTGAAAGGACAGTATATGTTGTTTCAACAGATGTTGCCTCTGGCTCAGGAATTCAAATTTCAGCAATAGATGGTGACACAGAAAGAACAGCAAATGTTTCACAAGAAGTTGCAGATAACAAAGTAGTACCAGAAAATTTTGCAACAGCTTCAGATTTCTATACAGATGAATCATTAAGCCAAGCAAGAAGTGATTTAGTAGCAAAAATAGACTTAAAAGAAGGTACAATTTTAACAAAAGATATGTTAACAACAAGCTCAGAGCAAGTTACAAATGATTTAAGAAAACAAGAATATAATATGTTATCATTACCAACAGATTTAGTTAGTGGAGATTTCGTAGATGTTCGTATACGTTTTGGAAATGGACAAGATTACATAATTGCAGCTAAAAAACAAGTAACAATTCCAACAATAGCTGGAGCACCAGCAGAAGGTGTAATAAATATAAATTTATCAGAAGATGAAACAATTGCAATGTCTAGTGCAATAATAGAAACATACCAATTAAAAACTGCAGAAATGTATGTAAGTAGATATACAGATCCTGGAATGCAAGTGGCAGCAATACCAACATACCCAGTAAATGCAGAAGCACTTAACTTAATGGATTCAAATCCAAATTTATTAGAAGAAGCTAAAAAAGCTATAGCAAGCAGATACAACAGAAACTTAAGAGAACAATTTATTAATTCACAAATAAATAGTGTTGATGCAGAAGATAGACAATCTAATTTAGAAACTTCTGTAGAAGAACATATTACACAACAAAAAGAATTAAGACAAAAATATTTACAATCACTTGAAGATGCTGCAGCAGCAGAAGCAGAGGCAGCAGCAGCTTCTGGAACAAATACAACAAGTAAAGCTAATTAGTAGCTATATGTAGGAGGAAATATGAAACAAGTAGGATTTGTAGGAGCTTTTGATAAAACGGATTTGATAATTTATATTGCTAAAATCCTAACTGTATTAGGCAAAAGAGTATTAATTGCAGATACAACAATTACACAAAAAGCAAAATATGTTGTACCTGCATTAAATCCTACTTTGTCTTATATAACAGAATTTGAAGAAATAGACATAGCAGTTGGATTTAAAAATGTAGAAGCAATAGCAAATTATACTAATAGAAGCATAGAAACACTAGAATATGACTATTTATTATTAGACATAGATAGTGCTGAAAGTGCAATGAATTTTAGAATAGATAGGTCAGTGCAAAACTTTTTTGTAACTTCTTTTGATACTTATGATATAAGAAGAGGAGTAGAAATATTAGGACAATTTCAAACTCCAATAAAAATGACAAAAGTACTTTTTTCTAAAGAAGTTTCTAAAGAAGATGATGAATATTTAAACTATTTATCATTAGGTGCAAAAGTTATGTGGGAAGATGACAGAATATATTTTCCTTTAGAAATGGGAGATAAGACAGCAATAATTAACAACCAAAAAGTAGCAAAAGTTAGATTCGAGAATTTAACGAGTATGTACAAAGATGGAATGGAATTTATAATTGCTAAAATAGATCAAGCATTTCAAGGACCAAATATAAGAAAAATTATAAAAGAAATTTAACCTTAAAGGAGAGAAAAATGGCTATAGTATCTTTTTGGACAGAAGATGACAAAGAAACAGGACAAACATCAACAGCTATTGCTGTTGCAACACAAATGGCAATACAACATAATAAAAAAGTATTACTAATTTCAACATACGAAAATAATAAAGAGATAGATGCAGCATATATAAAACCACAAGCACAAAAAAGTAATTTATTATCTTTTCTAAATTTGAATAAAAAAACAGTAGGAATAGAAACTGGTGTTACTGGACTTATGAAAATTGAAGGTAGTAATAAATTATCACCAGAATCAATAAAAGACTATACAGGAATAATTTTTAAAGACAGGTTAGAAGTATTGTCTGGATATGATGGAGTTGAAACACCAACAATAGATGCTTTTTATGTATCTTTAATAAAAAAAGCTAACATGGTTTACGACATTGTACTAGTAGACCTAAAAAAAGGAATTAATGAATTAGCACAAGATATTTTAACAATTTCAGATGTAATTGTTTATGGAATGACACAAAAAAGACATTCTATAGAAGTATATTCAAAATCTAGAAAAGAAGGATATACAGCTAAAAATTATAATATTGTTGGATATATTGGAAGATATGATAAATTTTCTAAATATACGCAAAAAAATATTTTAAGAACGATAAAAACAAAAGATTCATTATTTCCAATAGTATATAATACATTATTTTCTGATGCATGTGATGAAGGATTAGTTGTTGATTATTTCTTAAAGATGCAAACGATGTCAGAAAAAGATAGAAATGCGAATTTCTTAAATAATATAAAAGAGCTAATAAAGGGAATTTTGTATAAGATAGATGAAATGCAAATGATGAGATAAGCTAAGGAAGGAGTTTCGAAGATGGTTCTTAATATTGTATTAATATTAGTTGTTGCATTAATATTTGTATATTTTGTTTATAGAAGTATTCAAAAGAAAAAGAATGCAGAACAAGAAAAAATGGTAGATGTTGATGACCAAACATATACATTAAAAAAGATGACAGAATATATAAAGAAAAGACTTGATGAAATTACAAAAATAAATTTATATGATTTGGGACTAACAGAAGAAGAATTAAAAAGAAGAAAAAATAAGAAATACGAACTAAAAAAAGCCTTAAAAGGTTGTACATATGGAGATGTTAATGATAAGAAATATGTAAAAGAATTAATTTACGACATACTTTCAAAAGAGTATGGAGTAGACGAAACAAATATATCAAAATCAATTCCTTTTGATATACCTTCATTACTTACACCACAAGATAAATTTGACATTATTATATATATGTACAAAAAAGAATTTGGATATGAAGCATTAACAGAATTAATAAAAAAATATAACTTAGCTACTTTAAAATATGTTGCAGGAGATGCTAAGCCTTGTTATGTAATAACAGAAGAAGAAATTAATGATATATACGAAAAAGAAGGATTAGTACTTACTTTTTCAGATAAATTAAATGTAGTGGTACAAAGAATATATCAACATTATAAAGGATATAGTTCTATAGATGAAGTAAGAGATATGAACATAGATGGTGTATCTGGTGGTGTATCTGGACTTCCAGAAAGCTTTTTAAGCCAGGTTGCACAAACAGATGGTGATTACTTAAATGAAGTTATGGAACACAAAGTGCCACGTGCTTGTGATAGTATTTGGATATTCTTCCAAGGTAAATCTATACGTTTAGCATTTTTATCTTTTGGTTCAGAAGCAGAACTAAAAAGAGTTTGTCAAAATATTTATAAATATAATAACCCAGGACAATTATCAGATACAAATGGTTATAAAATTAATGAAATGAAAGATGGTTCTCGTGTTGTTGTTGTAAGACCAAGTTTTTCTGAAACATGGGCATTCTTTGTAAGAAAATTCGACGTAAAGCGTGCCACACTAGAACAATTAATAACAATACCTGGAAAAGAAGATGCAATATCATTATTAAAATATTTAGTAAAAGGAGCTCGTATTATATCACTTACTGGAGAGCAAGGTTGTGGTAAAACAACAATGCTTATGGGTATGATAGAAAATATTTACGAAACAATGAACATAAGGGTTCAAGAAACAGCATTCGAGCTTCACTTAAGAAAAATTTACCCAACAAGAAATATTTTAACATTTAGAGAAACGGAAACAATTTCTGGACAAGAAGGTCTAGACGTTCAGAAAAAGACAGATGGTTCTGTTAACATCATCGGTGAGGTTGCAACAGACCCCGTTGCTTCTTGGATGATTCAAGCAGCTCAGGTTGCTTCTAAGTTTACATTATTTACACACCATGCTAAAACATTCCCAGACTTAGTTACAGCATTAAGAAACTCTATGCTTAGAACAGGTGTATTTACAAACGAAAAAACAGCAGAAGAACAAGTTGTACAAGTATTAAACTTTGACATTCACTTAGTAAAAGACTTTAGAGGTAGAAGATATATAGAAAGAGTTACAGAATGTATACCAGTAGAAGAAAAGAATGAATATACATTTGACTTTAGGAATGAAAAAACTTTAGAAGGAAAATTTGAAAAATTCTTCGACAATGCAACACATTATTTTACAAAAATTACAAACAAACAATTATATACATATAGAAACATTATGGAATATCATGATGGAGAATATGTTATTACAAACAAAATTACAGATCACAACTTACAAGAAATGAGATTAAACATGGATGATAAAGATTTAGCAGATTTTGATAGATTTATAGAGAGCCATTGGGGAACTTCAAAAGTAACTGCAAATGTTGCAGATGAATCTAAAACTGTTAAAAGAGCAGGAAGACCAAGAAAGACAAAAGAATAATAAGAAAGGGGTGTACAAGCCTTAAATGTCAGATCAATTATTATTATATTTGCTTATAGGGGTATGTGTTGTTTTTCTAGTAATTGTAATTGCTTATTTGCAAATTAGGAAAAAAATGCAAAGTTCACAATATAAACAATTACAACAATTAAGGAGAGGAACAGAAAAATCAGCATTTTCAGCAGATATTATATATCAAAAATTATATTTAACATATAGAAAAATTCCACTTGTTAAGCGTTACTTATTAAAATTACGTAGAAGATTGGAAATATTAAACATAGATGATGAATATTTAACAAGAAAACAGGCTTCACAAATATTAACAAAAGGCTTAGTAATTGTTATACCTCTTACTATTCTTATTATAGCACTTACATATACTAACTTTATGTTATTAGGAATTTTAATAATATTCGAAATTTTTATAATGGATAGTATGATAGATGGAATGGTTGATAAAATAGATAACAATCTATTAAAACAACAAATTAGTTTCTTTGGAGAAATAAGACATGCTTACCACGAATTTAATATGGTAGAGGAAGCTATTTATCAAACAGCACAAGATAATGAACTAGAGGTTTCTAGACAAGCAGAAAAAATTTATGAAATCTTAATTTCAGATGATCCAGAAATGGAATTAGAAAAATACTACGATATAGCTCCAAATAGTTATTTAAAGGAATTTGCAGGTATTTCTTATCTAACAAAAGAGTATGGAGATAGAAAGCAAAATGGAGCGTCTTTATATTTAAAGAACTTAAACAACATAACACAAGAAATGCAATTAGAGATTTTAAAAAGGGATAAATTAGATTATGTTTTCCAAAGTTTATCTGTAATTTCTATTGTACCAATGCTATTTTTGGAAACAATAAAAAACTGGTCAGTAGACCAATTCTCGTTTACTAAAAGTTTTTATATGGGAAAACAAGGTATGATTGTCCAAATATTAGTAATTGTTTTAACATTTATATGTTATACTTTAACTAGAAAATTAAAAGATAATGGATCAGTTAATACTAAAACACAAAATACAGAAAACCCATGGCAAGAAAAATTATATAGAAAAAAACCAATTAAGAAGTTTGTAGATTTATTTATGCCTAAAGAAGGTACAAAAGATTATAGAAAACAAAAAGAACTATTAAAAGATGCAGCATCGCCTTTAAAATTGTCTTGGGTATATGTAAATAGAATAGTACTATTTATAGTTGTATTTATTGCTTCTATTATAATAATGGTATATTTGCATAAGCTGCAAGTGGATTATATTTATACAGAGCCGACATCGAACTATGACTTAATGGGAGATATGGGAGAAGCAGATGAGCAAAGAGCAATAGAAAGAACTAAAGTAGATAATGTGTTTTTGGATAAATTTAGAGGTAATTTAAAAACGACTCAAAACGATATATTAAAAGCAATGAAAAGGTCAAAATACTATGAAGGGGCTACAGATGAAACATTAGCAACAGATGCAGAAAGAATATATGGAAAATTACAAACCATAAATGGGGAATATTTAAAATGGTTTGAAATTTTAATAGGATTGGTATTTGGACTAATAGGATATGCATTTCCAATTTTACTTTTAATATTCCAAAAGAAAATGCGTCAAATGGAAATGGAAAACGAAGTAATGCAGTTCCAAACTATTATATTAATGCTTATGAGAATTGAAAGAGTAAATGTTGAAATGATACTAGAGTGGCTAGAAAGGTATGCAAATATATTTAAAGAGCCGATTAGTAAATGTGTTAATAACTACGAAGCGGGAGCATGGGAGGCATTAGAGCAACTAAAAGAAGACATATCTTACCAAGATATGATAAGAATAGTAGAAAGCCTTCAAGCAGCTGTAGAAAAAATACCTATTGTGGAAGCATTTGATGAATTAGACACAGAAAGAGATTACTATCAAGCGAAGAGAAAAGAATCTAATGATAGGCTAATATCTAATAAAGGACTAATTGGAAAAGGTATAGGTTTTGCTCCTATGGTATGTATGTTTGTTGGATATTTAATAGCACCATTAGTATTCATAGGACTAACAAGTATGTCAAGTTCATTCTCTACAATGTCATCAATGTAAAGTAAAGGAGAAAGAGTATGGAGAACGCAGCAAAAGCATTAACCATTGCTGGAGGAGTTTTAATTGCAGTTATGCTTGCAGTATTAGTATATTATGTTTTTACTCAGTGGGGTGAAAGCCAAAAAATGCAACAAGAAGATGTGGATACTGTAAAAATAGAAGAGTTTAATAAAAGTTATTTATCATATGAAAAGGTTTTATATGGTAGTGAATTATTAGGACTTGTAAATAAAATGAGTGATTATAATATTAGTGATGATGTAAGGTATAATGCTTATGGAACAATGGATTTAAAAGTAGAAATAAAACTATTATCTGGTTCAACCGATAATTTATTTAATAGAACAGGAACTTATAGCTTATCTACAGTAAAAAGAACTATTGATGATGTTATGAGAAAAACTGTGGAGAAATATAGTGGCAAAGTTTCAGATTCCCAATGGGAGTTTTTAGCTAAGTCAAGCAATAATAGCGAGCAAAGTTTTGATGATTTATGCCAAGAATTAAATATTAGTTCTAGTGTAAATAGAAGAGAATTACAAGAGGCAGCAAAAGAATATTACAAATATGTACAATTTAAAAGAATGAAATTTAAACATAAAGAAACTACATTTTATGATACTGGTAGGGTAAAGATGATGTCATTTATTGAAACCAGATAAGTTTTATAAAAAGGAGGGCAACTAATTTATGGAGAATGCATCAAAAGCACTTATAATGGCTGGTGGAATGTTAATAGCAATAATGGTTGCCTCACTATTTGTATATTTATTTACAAGTTATGGAAAATATGCAGATGATATGTATGACAAAATAAATAGAAGGCAACAAACAGAAGCAAATAATGAATATACAAAATATGAAGGAGCTAAAGATAATACAATATATGATGTAATTACAGTTGTAAATAAGGCAAAAGATAACAATAAATCATTAGATCTTCAGAGTGGAGATAGAGGATATATATCTGTAGGAATTAATGGAATAAATTCTAATTTGCAAAATGCAGATACTACTACTATTACAAATTTATTGCAAACATACGCAGAAAGTGGTACAAAATTTGGATGTAATGTATTTGAAGATGCAGAAGGTTTAATTAATAAAGTAACATTTATTCCTATAAATTAACAATTTATTTAAGGTAAAAAATATTTACAAAACTTGCCGAATAATGTTATAATGTAAAAAGAAAGGTTGCATATGAAAAATACAGTAATAATTATAAGTGTTATCACGATTTGTATAGTAATATCAATTACGTATGCATTTTCAATGCACAAAAAAGATGTTAATCAGGTCAAAAAGTTTAATAACGAATTTGCAGAATATATAGGCCAAGAATTTTATGGAACAAAACTTGCAACAATTATAAACCTAGCAATAGATAATAATGAAAAAAATAAGATACCAAAAGATTCTAGTGGAAAATATATTCAAGATGATTTATATTCTGTAAGAGTAGATATATACATGACAGACACAGAAAAAACTTATAGTATGGAAAAGCTAAATGCAGGAGATATTTCTAATTTAGTAAAAAACTATAGTAATGTAAAATTTAAATGTACAAAAGTTGAATATCATAAAAGTAACAAAAGGATAAGTTACTTATATATAGAACAAATAGCTTAATTTAGTTAATAAGGTTTTTTTAAAATATATTATAAATAACAAAGGAGGAATTTATTATGGAGAATGCATCAAAAGCATTAATCATAGCAGGAGCAATATTACTTGCAATTTTAATTATAGGTTTAGGAGTTTTTATTTTTAATAAAGCTAAAAGTGCTACAAATATGGATGATTTAGATAGCCAAGCAGTAGAAGCACATAACTCTACATTCCAAAATTATGAAGGAACAATAAATGGTACACAAGCAAAAGCATTAATAGATGCAGTAAGAAATAACAACCAAAGAATGCCAGATTTAGGTGATATTACAGTTAATACAAAATCAGCTAATGCAGATTTAGCAAACATAAAAAATGGATTCGAAGCGACAAAACAATATATTGTAACAATTGACGAATACCAACAAACAGATGGACAATATAAAGGATTTATTACTGCTATGACAGTTAGACCAAAATAATAAAATAAAAAATAAGGAGGAGTAATCATGGAAAATGCAGTAGAAGCATTAAAAATGGCAGGTTTTATGTTATTATTTATAGTTGCACTATCAATCACCATGGTTACTCTTACTCAGGCTAAGACCACAGCAGATAGCCTAGTAAAAAACCAAGATAGGCAAGAAACATACCAATACATAGAGCTTGCAGAAGGTGAAACAAGATCATTTTCTAGAACGGTTACATTATCAGATATAATCCCAACATTATATCGATATGCTCAAGAAGACTATGCTGTACAATTTTATTATGCAAATGGAGCACCATTAAATGACTTATACGAAAGTGGAGAAAAAAGAAATGGTGTTCATATTAGAAAAAATGATTTAGATTTAGACACAGAACACTGGGTAGAAAATGGTGTAACCAGATACGAAGAGTGGAGAGGTAATAGTGCTAAAATAAAAGAGCATGTAGATGATGTAGTCGAATATTTATTAGCCAATTACAAAAATACTCAATTTATTGAAAGATTAGGAACAACAGAAGATTATGAAAAGAAAGATACAGAGGAAATAGTTCCAGATATAAACAAACAATATAAAAGGATAATAACATATACAGTAAAAAATTAATATTAGAAGGGAAATAGGAGGTAATTAAAAATGGGAGATACAGTAGTTACAATTTTAGCAATAGTATTAGCAGCTGTATTAATGTTTGTTTTTCCCTTAATGTCAGTTGCTGACCGTAGTGATGATGTTTCACAATTATCTGTTCAAAATAGTACAACTACATTTGTAGACAATATTCGTTCTACAGGAAGAATAACATTAGCAGAATACAATAGGTTTGCGCAAGAGATAAATTCTACAGGAAACACATATTCAATAGAAATGGAAGTAAAAATTTTAGATGAAAATCCTGGCAAAAAAACAGCGCAAACAACTTATGAAAAAATAGGAGAAAATGTGTATTATACAGAATATACTACACAAATTATGGAAGATTTAAACGATGCAAGAAATAATAATACTAAATATTTAAAAGAAGGAGATATTGTATCTGTTAGTGTAAAAAATACAAACACAACAATTTCTCAATTATTAAGAAACTTCTTCTACAGAGTAACAGGAAATGATTCTTCAACAATAGGAGCATCAAACGGAGGAATTGTTACTGTAAATGGAAGAAATTAGATAACAAAGAAATAAGGGGTGTCTTGTAAAAAACACCTTTTTCTTTTATTATATAAGAAATGTAGGAATATTTTTTATTAACAAAGTGGCAATATGTTTGTAAAAAAGCTATATTTTTTATATAATAAAAGAGTTACAAAAGTAAAGAGAGGAATAAATATGAAACTACAAAGCTGGATAGTAATATTTTCTATTATTGTTATACCAATAGTAATAGTAATGTCTTTATATATACAAATGCAAATAAGCTATGTAAACTTACAAGGCAATTATGATACTATATTAAATAATGCAACATATGACGCAATAAAGGCATTTCAAATAAATGAAACAAATAGTACAACACAAAATATAGCACAAGAAAAAATAAGAGATGTTGAAGCATCTGTAACAACATTTTATAATTCTTTGGCTACAAATTTTGGGCAAAGTGGATATTCAGAAAATGAATTACAAAGCTATATACCAGCATTAGTATATACTTTATATGATGGATATTACATATATACTAGATATAATAATGTAGTAACAGAAAATAATACAATTAATTTAAATTCTACCGAATCAGAAACGGGGCTTAAACCATATGTATATTATTCTGGAAGGTATAAAACAGACGCAGGGGAAGATATTGTAATAAATTATACATTAGATAATTATATAACAATATTTTATAAAAGAGGTTCAGAGTATAAAACATATTCTGGTTTTTTAATAGACACATCTAAAACAGATTCTACTGGAACTTGGTACAATAGTGGTGGAACAAGAATAAGCATAGGAAGTGAAGATTTAGCAGAAATAAATCGTACAGCTAGTGAGAACAATTCTACACAAAAATATAATTATACATATTTTACTAATTCAAATGGAAGAAGAGAAAAAGCCTATTGGGATGGTAGCAAATGGTATAAATATAATGTTGATGGAACTGTAAATTATGTTGATGAAAATATGCTTGCACAATTAGGCAATTCTTATAAAAGAGATACAAGTGCACAGAAATATTTACAAGATGCATATAAATTTACAAATGAAGTTAAAAGTATATTAAGAAACATTAAATTAGGAGATATTGTAGATGTTAATAAAGAAGAATTAGGAATTACAGGGAATGTAGCAAATAAAAACCTAATAGATTTTGGAGCAACAGATGGAACAATGTTAAATACTTTTAACGAGCATAAACAACAAGTTATGAAAAATTCTATTACAACAAACTTAAAAGCAACAATTGCAAAGTTTAACGAGAATTCTACACATCCAGCTAAAATGCCAACTTTAACAGAAAACGAATGGAATATGATTTTAAGTAATACATGTTTAATATCATTTATGCAAGGTCAAAACATAGGAAATGGATATTACATGGGATATAGTATTGTAACAAATAATAAAAATAGAGAATTTGTTGATCCGAAATTAATATATATTTTAGATAAAGACAAAAATCAATTTCACGACGTTAGACATTTAAATGCGAATCTTTCAGGAAATATTATGGGATATAGAAATATAGATTTCGACTCACAAAGTTATGTTGCAAGTGATGGTTCTGTTAAAAATTATTTTCTTCATGGCAAAGCGACAGCAGATTATGCTTGTATAGTAACTTCTGCAGATATAACAACATCTAAAGGAAATAGTGAAGCTGATAATTCTTCGGGAAATTATACAACACCATTAGATGAAATATTAAGTTCAGCTCCATATAATATAAAACAAACATATTATACAGCATTATTTAGAGAAAGATGTAATTCTTATAAGAGTTTAATGCTAAGCTAAATAAAACCGGGATTAGGGAACGTTCCTTAAAATCCTGGTTTTATTTTTTGTATGATAGATTTCTGCATAAGAGAATTATTCAAATTTAAGATTTTTTAAAATTTACATTTGCAAGTAGAATCTTAGGTTCGCTCTTTTAGTAAAACCTTTCTAGTATTAAAAAAATAAAAAAGGATAAAATATATAACATAAGAGGTTTATATATGAAAAATGCTAAAAAAATTTTATTGATTTTAATATTATTTATTATACTAGTATATGTAACTAACATAAGCTCTATTCCTAATAATTTAATATTAATGGAAGGTGAAGAGCTAAAGCTAAAAACTATTCTTGGACTAAGTATTTCTGATAATAATGGTGAAACAATAGAAGCAGTCAATTCAGAAAGCGAAAAATTAACTCATAAAGCGGGTAAAATGGATTTGTCAGTAAACTTAGCAGGGTTAACTGTAAAAGATTTTACAGTTAATGTAATACCTAATACAGTTGTAATACCAAGTGGAGAAACTATTGGACTTAGGTTATTTACAAGTGGAGTTTTAGTTGTTGGAATGTCAGAAATAAAAGGAGAAGATAATAATAACCATATGCCGTATAAAGACTCTGGAATAAAAGAAGGGGATATGATTACTAAAGTAGATAATGAAGTAATTACATGTACATCTGACTTAACTAAAAAGATAAATAGTTCAAATGGAAATGCAGTAACATTAACTTATAAAAGAGATGGTAATAACTATAATACCAATATGATACCAACTAAAACAGATGAAGATGAATATAAATTAGGCTTGTGGGTAAGAGATGCAGCTTCTGGAGTAGGAACAATAAGTTTTTATGAGCCAAGAACAGGAGAATTTGCAGCTTTAGGACATGGAATATTAGATGTGGATACAGAAGAACTTATAGATATAGCAAGAGGCGATATTGTAACAAGTAAAATTATATCTATTGTAAAAGGAGAAAAAGGAAATCCGGGAGAACTGCAAGGAAGTATAGAAAATGGTAAAATAATAGGAGAAGTATATAAGAATACTAACTTTGGAATTTATGGTAAATTGAATAATATAGAGAACCTAAAAAAAGAAGGAGTAAATGAAATGAAAGTAATGCCTAGAGATGAAGTAAAGGAAGGAAAAGCGAGCATATTATGTACTTTAGAAAATAATAAGCAAGAAGAATATGAAATAGAGATAGAAAAGGTATATACATCAAGCAATAGGGCTAACAAAAACATGATAATAAAAGTAACAGATGAAAGATTATTACAAAAAACAGGTGGAATAATACAAGGAATGAGTGGTTCACCAATAATACAAGATGGAAAATTTGTAGGAGCAGTAACACATGTTATGGTTAACAACCCAGAAAAAGGGTATGGAATTTTTGCAGATACAATGTTAAAACAAATGAAAGAAGTAGAAGGAAATTAGATTATCTAATTTCCTTCTACTATTTGGTCAGAAATTTGTGTTACCGTTCCTGCTCCTAAAGTTAGAACAATATCATTATCTTTAATATTAGATTTTAAATAATTAATAATATCTGTAAAATCTTTCACATATATAGCATTTTTCCCTAAAGAGTTAATTTTATCAACTAAGTCTTGAGAAGAAATACCATATCTATTTGTTTCTCTTGCTGCATATATATCGGTAATTATAATATTGTCAAAATTTAATAAAGCTTTTGCAAAATCGTTTAGTAATGTTTTCGTTCTACTATAAGTATGAGGTTGGAAGACAACCCAAGATTTATTATACTTTTTATTCATTAAGGCTTTTGCAGTTGCTATTATTTCCGTAGGGTGGTGACCATAGTCATCGAATACAGTAGCATTGTTAACCGTTCCTTTATATTCAAATCTTCTATGAGCACCTGTAAACTTTTGTAAAGCAGATTTTATATAATTACTATTTATTCCATAATAATCGCAAAGAGCAATACAAGCTAATGAGTTTAAAACATTGTGCATTCCTGGAATTTTTAATTGAATTCTTTCGAAGAATTTATCTTTTTTATAAACATCGAAAGCAGGAAAACCATTATTATCAAATACAATATTTACTGCAAAGAAATCTGTATTTTTATTAGTAATTCCATAAGTTAATTTATTAGCATTTGTATGTTGTAGTAAATCTAAACAATTAGTGTCATCTCCATTAACTACAAGTAAACCATCATCTGGAATAATTTTTACATATTTAATAAAAGCATTTTTTATGTTTTCAAAAGTTTTAAAGTAATCTAAATGATCATTATCTATATTTAAGATGATTTCAGATTTAGGTGAAAACTTTAAAAAACTTTCTACATATTCACAAGCTTCTATTATAAAATGCTCGCTTGAACCAACTTTATAATTACCATCTATGGCTTTTAAAATAGCTCCAACTTGAATACTTGGGTCTAAGCCAGCCTCTAAGAAGCATAAAGACACAAGAGATGTAGTTGTAGTTTTTCCATGTGTACCAGAAATACCAATAGTGTTTGAAAAGGCTTTTGTAAGAAGCCCAAGAAAGTCACATCTTTCACACGTTTCAATATTTAATTCTTTTGCTTTTTGCATTTCGGGGTCATTTTCATTTATTGCTGCAGAATAAACAACAATATCTGCTTTAGATAAGTTTTCGAAGTCATGACCAATAGTAACCGAAATACCATTTTTTTGTAGTTTTTTAACGATTTCGGAATTAGCTATATCTGAGCCAGTAACAATTACACCAAAATTATTAAGAATTTCGGCGATTCCACTCATGCTAACACCACCAATTCCAATCATATGTACTCTATTATATTTTTTTATTAAGTTAAGATTAGGCATTAAAATTCCCCTCCTGTATTAAACACGTAAGATTATATAATTATTATGCTTTTTTTTCAATATAATTATTACTATTTTATGATAAATATTTTAAAAATGTTAAAAAATAAATAATTTTGAAAAAATAGAAGGAAAAAAGTTTTTTTTGAAGAATAATATAGTTGTACATATAAATTGTACAATATAAATATTATTTAAAACTTTGGAAGGCGGTGCTCAAATGCAAATCACAAATGTACGTTTAAAGAAAGTAAATTCAGGAAACAAAATGAAAGCAGTAGCTTCTGTAACATTCGATAACGAATTTGTTGTACACGACATAAAAGTTATTGAAAAAGATGGATTATTTATAGCTATGCCAAGTAAAAAAACTCAAAACGGAGAGTTTAGAGATGTAGCTCATCCAATTAATGCTGAAACAAGGGAGAAAATTCAAAACGCTATAATAGAAAAATATAACGAAACTCCAGATGTAGAAGAAGAAGTAAAAAACGAAGAATCTGAAGAATCAGCAGAATAATATAAATTATAAAAAACTAGAGCTTTTGCTCTAGTTTTTTGATAAGAAAAATAAAACCGGGATTGTAACAAACTTCTATAAAACCCGATTTTATATGGTAGGAACAATTTTTATACTAGAAAATTATGGAATACCTTAGGGGGATTATATGAAAAAGAAATTAAATGGATGGATAAAATATATAATAATATTAGTTATTATATTTGCTATTTTAGGGATAATATTATGTTTTTATATAGATCAAATACAAATAATGAATAAACTAGATTATAATGTTGCTTTAAACGAAGATGGAAGTATGAATGTTGTAGAAACATGGAATGTGTATGTAAAAAATACAGGAACTTTATTTAAAGATTTTTATAACACAAATAAATATCCAATTTCGGATATATCTGTAAAAAATTTAAAAACAAACGAACAGTTAGAAGACCTTGGATATGAAGAATACCATGTACCAGAGGGAAAATATTATGCAGAAGAAATAAAAAACAATGTAGTAGAAGTTGCATTTGGGACAGGAAAGAAGAAATCTTCTGGAAATGTTAAATTTCAGATATCATATAAAATAAACAATGTTATAAATTCATACGAAGACTGTCAAGAATTTTATTGGAAATTTTTAGATAAAAGTAATGGTATGATGTGTAAAAATATTAGTGGTACAATAACTTTACCTAGAAATTTAAGCAATTCAGAAAATTTACTGGTTTGGGGACATGGAAATATAAATGGAAGAATAGATAAAAGCGGAACTAATAAAGTAAAATTTAAAATTAAAAATTTTAGTGCTGGGAATATGCTAGAAATAAGAGTGGTTACAAAAGAAAAAATGTTTAATGTTGAAGGTAAAACATTTACAATGTTAAATGGTATACAAAAAGAAGAAACAAGATGGGCTAGCAAAACAAATGAGAATATAAAGGAAAATAGAATAATTCTTATAATAATTTTATCAATAGAAGTAATAATATTATTAT
>USAE01000020.1 GCA_900552655.1 uncultured Clostridium sp. | reverse complement strand
AGAAAAGAAATAAGACTTCAATTCACTAGAAAGTTTTAAAATTTTTCCAATATTTAAAACATCCACAATAGACAATGTTTTATTACTTTTTAATGTTTTTAAAGAAACATTAATGTCTTCAGAAAATTCATAAATAGGAATAGAACCTTTTTTATATCTTAAAAGAACAGCTTCATTAGTTTCATTTAAAGCTTTTATAACTTTATTCTTTTCATGAAAAGGTACCAGAGAAAGACAATATTTTTTTCCAATAAAAGTTTTTGCGTATTGGGCTAAATTTTTGATAATTTTATCATACTCCAACTTTTCTAAATATTTGCTTAACATATAAACTCCTTTTTAAATTAAATTATACTTTTCAAAAATATTTTTAATCATATGTGTATCTAATCCAACTATGGAATTGTAATCTCCATCATATCCTTTTAAATATACTTTACCAATACCTTGCACAGCATAAGCTCCAGCTTTATCCATAGGTTCTTTTGTGTCTACATAAGAGCAGATGTCGTAATGAGACATGTTTTTAAAATAAACAGTAGATTTATTAACTCTTGTTTCGAAAACAACAGAATGTTCTGTCTTTATAATTATTGTAGTACCCGTATATATGTCATGTGAATTTCCTTGTAAAAGTTTTAGGATACGAATAGCGTCATCTCTATCTTTAGGCTTTCCTAAAATAAGGTTGCCAAAAGAAACTAATGTATCAGAGCCAATTACAGTATACTCATTATTGTCTTTATATTTATTTAAAAAAATTGAATATGCTTTTTCATATGACAACTTTTCAGCTAGTTTTTGTGGATTAGATTCAATCTTTTTTAATCTATTTTCGTCAATATCGCTTGGAATAATATCAAAATTACTTATTATTGTTGATAATAACTGTTTTCTTCTAGGAGAAGAAGATGCTAAAATAAATTCCATAACAAAACCTCCTATAATCTTAGGTATTATAACATTTTTTGTTTTAAAAAATCAATATTGCGTTTAGAGTTTTGCTATGGTAAAATAAATAAAGTTAAATACGGAGGAATTTTATGAAAGATAGACAGCAAAATATACGAAATTTTAGCATAATTGCACATATAGATCATGGTAAGTCAACTTTAGCAGATAGAATGATAGAAATGACAGGAGTTCTTTCAAAAAGAGAAATGGAATCACAAGTTCTAGATAATATGGAAATAGAAAAAGAACGTGGAATAACAATAAAGTCACAGTCTGTAAGAATGATTTATAAAGCAAAGAATGGAGAAGAATATATATTTAATTTAATAGATACACCTGGACATGTAGATTTTAATTATGAAGTATCTAGAAGTTTAGCAGCTTGCGAAGGTGCAATATTAGTAGTAGATAGTAGCCAAGGAGTAGAAGCGCAAACACTAGCTAATGTTTACTTAGCACTAGACAATAATTTGGAAATTTTACCTGTAATAAATAAGGTGGATTTACCAAATGCAAGACCAGATGAAGTAAAGAAAGAAATAGAAGATATTATAGGTATTCCAGCAGAGGATGCGCCTTGTATTTCTGCAAAAACTGGGCTAAATGTAGAAGAAGTTTTAGAAAGAATTATAACAGACATTCCAGCACCTTCAGGGGACAAAAATCAAAAATTGAAATGCCTAATTTTTGATTCTTTTTATGATAACTACAAAGGTGCAGTAAGTTATGTAAGAGTAAGAGAAGGAAAGATAAAAGTGGGAGACGAAATATTACTTATGTCTTCTAATAAAACTTTTGTTGTAACAGAAGTAGGCTTTTTTGAACCTGGTAAATATTTCCCTTGTAATGAATTAGTAGCAGGAGATGTAGGATATATTGCGGCAAGTATAAAGAGTTTGTCAGATATAAGAGTAGGAGATACAATCACTTTAAAAGACGATAGAGCCGAAGAACCTTTACCAGGATATAAAAAGGTAAATCCAATGGTTTATTGTGGACTATATCCTGTAGATGGCAGTGATTATGAAAATTTAAAAGTAGCTTTAGAGAAATTACAGTTAAATGATGCAGCACTTCAGTACGAAGCAGAAACTTCTAATGCACTAGGCTTTGGATTTAGATGTGGTTTTTTAGGATTATTACATTTAGAAATAATAGAAGAAAGACTTGATAAAGAATTTGACTTGAGCTTAATAACAACATCACCATCAGTTATTTATAAAGTTTATAAAACAGATGGGGAGATTGTAGAGTTATATAACCCAGCAGATTTACCAAAACAACAAGAAATTAGCTATATGGAAGAACCTTTTGTAGAGGCAGAAATATTAACTCCAAAGGAATTTGTAGGAAATATAATGGAAATTTGTCAAAATAGAAGAGGTATATATAAAGATATGAAATACCTTGATGAAAATAGAGTTACTATAATTTACGAATTACCATTAAATGAAATTATATATGACTTTTTTGACACATTAAAATCAAAAACAAAAGGATATGCTTCATTTGATTATGAACTAAAAGAATATAGAAGATCTGAATTAGTAAAACTAGATATATATGTAAATGGAGAAAGTGTGGATGCATTAAGTTTTATAGTACATAAAGATTCTGCATATGAAAGAGGCAGAAAAATGATAGAAAAATTAAAAACTGTTATTCCACGTCATTTATTTACAATTCCTTTACAAGCTGTAATAGGTGGAAAAATTATTGCGAGGGAAACTATTTCTGCTATGAGGAAAGATGTTCTTGCAAAATGCTATGGTGGAGATATAACTCGTAAGAAGAAACTTTTAGAAAAACAAAAAAGAGGAAAGAAAAAAATGCGTGAGATTGGTAATGTAGAAATTCCACAAGAAGCATTTTTATCTGTATTAAAATTAGATGAAGAAAAATAGGAATAAAAATGAATATAACTAAAAAAGAGTTTATAAAAGTAGATAATAAATTTGATGAATATAATAATAAAATTAATGAATCTTTTGAATATATAGAAGGAAACGAAAAGATAATGATATCTGCACCACATAGTGTAAGTCATTTTAGAAAAGGAAAGATAAAAGCAAAAGATAGTCATACAGGTACAATAGCAATACTGTTACAAAATGCTTTAAGCTGTAATTGTATATATAAAACAAAAAACTGTAATGATGATGCAAACTATGATATAGAAGAAAATGAATATAAAACTAAATTAGCCGAAATAATAAGAAAAAAACAAATAAAATTTTTAGTGGATATTCATGGTGCAAAAGAAGGTTATGATTTTGATATAGATGTAGGAACAGATAATTATAGTAATTTAAACAATAAAAAAGAGTATGCGAATCAAATTATAGAATTAGGCAAAAAGTATAATCTAAATGTTACAATAGACAAAGTTTTTAGAGCAAGTACATTACATACAATTGCAAAAAGCATAAGTGAACAAACTAAAGTACCTTGCATGCAAATGGAGATTTCTAAAGAATATAGAAATTTAGAAAATTTTGATAATATAAAAATTATACTAAATTTTTTAGAAGAGTTTTTAAAGAAGATTTTAGTTA
This sequence comes from uncultured Clostridium sp., assembly GCA_900552655.1. Lineage (GTDB taxonomy): Bacteria > Bacillota > Clostridia > TANB77 > CAG-508 > Merdicola. The sequence goes on along the minus strand of USAE01000020.1, from coordinate 22,270 downwards.
ATTAATAGGAGGAAAAAATGAGCGAAAAAGAATATGCTGATCAAATAGAAGGAAGAAATAGTGTATTAGAATTATTAGAATCTGGAAAAGATATTAATAAAATTTTTATACAACAAGGAGAAAAACACGGTTCAATAAATAAAATTATTGCAAAAGCGAAGGAAAATAAAGTGATTATAGTGCAAACAGATAAATTAAAATTAGACCAAATGAGCCAAACAAAGAACCATCAAGGTGTTATTGCTGCTGTTCCTCCATTTGAATATAGTTCTGTAGAGGAAATTTTAGAAGGAGCTAAACAAAAAAATGAAACACCATTTATTTTAATATTAGATGGAATAGAAGATCCACACAATTTAGGCTCAATAATTAGAACAGCAGAAACAGCTGGTGTTCATGGAATAATTATACCGAAAAGAAGAGCAGTAGCAGTAAATAGTACTGTTAATAAAGTATCTGCAGGTGCAGTGCAACATATGAAGATAGCTAGAGTAAATAATATAACCGAAACAATAAAATATCTAAAAGAAAATGATATATGGGTATGTGGAACAGATATGAATACAAATAGATATCATTATGAAGAAAACTTTACTATACCAATAGCACTTGTAATAGGTAGTGAAGGCAACGGTATGAGTAGATTGGTTAAAGAAAATTGCGATTTTCTAGTAAAAATACCAATGCATGGTAAAATAACTTCATTAAATGCTTCAGTATCAGCAGGCATAGTAATGTATGAAGTTGTAAAGCAAAGAATGATAAAATAAATATACTAAAGATGGGAGGAAAAAGATATGATGGGGAGAAAGAAAAGAATTTTAATTATAACACTTTCTATCATAACAGTTTTAATTTTAATAATAGGAGGAGTTTTAATTTACTTAAATTGTGCAACAGATACATTTAAGAGTACACAAGAACTATTTTATAAATATTTATATCAAAATGGGGATATAGCAGACGTATTTGACACAAATTTATTAGATAGATATTACCAAAAAATAGAAAATAATGCATACAATGGTAAAGGCGAATTAACAATAAAAACAGGAAATACGGATGGAACTGAAAGCGATACAAAGCAATTTGACGATTTTATTAATAAAACAAAAATAGAATATAATACTAAAAGTAACTTAACAGAGAAGAAAGCTGAAACAGAAGCAAAAATAATATATGACAATAAAGAACAATTTAAAATGAATTTTGCTAGAAACGATAATAATTATGCTGTTAAATCAGATGAGGTAGTATATAAATACTTACTATTAAGAAATGAAAACTTAAGAGAAGTTTATACAAAATTAGGAATAGAAAATATAGATAAAATCCCAAATCAATTTGAGAAGATAGATTATAATATTTACAAAGATATGAAACCAGAAGATAAAGGAAGAATACTTTCTACATACCAAAATGTTTTAAATAAAGAAATTTTAAGCAATCATTATACAAAACAAAAAATACCAATGCAAATAAATGGAAAAGAAATGAAAGGGAATGTATATACATTAACATTAACAGAAGAAGAACTTTCTTCTTTAAAAATAAAATTATTAGAAACATTAATGACAGATGAACTAACTTTAAAATATGTTGTTCAATTTTTACAATTAGATGGTTCATATACTATAAAGATTAAACAAGCAATACAAGAAGAAATAGATGATTTAAAACGTGAACAAATACAAGATAATGGTTTTATTAAAATTATGGTATATGAGTGCAATATGAAACTTATAAATACAAGGATAGAAACGAAAGAATATAATTATACAATAGATAATAAGTATTCAGAAGGTAACCAAAAAGTAGAATTAATCAAGTCATCAAATGATGGAAATAATATAGTAACAAAAATAAATATAGAGAGAATTACCTCAGATGCTAAAAATTCTTTTAAAATTGAACAAGTATCTACAACAGGAGAAACTATAACAGATAAGAATACACTAATAATAGAAATAAAAGGAAATATAGAAAGAGATAATTTAGAAGTAAATGTAACATTAGAAAATCTTATAGGAAATAAGTCAAATATAATTAATTATAACAATAAAAAAGAATTTACTAATAATGTAGAAGTAGTAAATTTAACTAATGACAATTCAGTTATTTTAAATGATATGACATTAGAAGAAATAGATAGTTTATATAAATCAGTTGTAGAGAGAATTCAATATTTATACGCTGAAAAGTTAAAAGCGATAGGATTTGAACCAGACACTATAAATTACCAAGCTACTTTAAAATGGAGTAGAATTGTAGATGCGTTTGATGAAGACGAATTTAAATCACAAGTTCAAAGAGCATTAAACTTAGCAAAAGATGATTTACAAAATAAAGAAAATTATAAAACTTTAATAGAAGAGGCTGCAGGCGATGAAAACAAAGTTAAACAAATTAAAGGCTTAGTAACAGTAGAAAGGCTAAAAGAAACAGGATTAGATGCAACATTAAATGAAACAGACAATTCTATTTCTATAAAAACAAATAGTGAAACAGCACATAAATATGAAATAGATTATGAAAACTTTAAAATATCAAAAATACAGTAATTTAAGTATTGACAAAAATAAAAAATGCGAGTATACTTATACAGTAACTGAATTTATGCGAAAAATAAAATAGATATATAAATATCTTAAGTAAAAGGAGGGATAAGAATGGCACAACCAAAAAGAAGATGGTCAAAACAAAGAACACATAAAAGAAGATCAACATGGAAATTAGAAACTCCAAAATTTGCAACATGTGCACATTGCCATGAACCTGTAATGCCACACAGAGTTTGCCCAACATGTGGATATTATGATGGAGAAGAAGTTGTAGTTAAGGAAACAAATACAGAAAATAATTAAGATATAAAAACTAAAATATTAATTAATTAATATTTTAGTTTTTTTATTTTTAGAAAATAAAACGGGGATTTTAAGGACCGTCCCTAAATCCCGGTTTTATTAAGTGGAATACAAATATAAGATAAATGTAAATTTAAAATACAAAAAATGTAAAAGAACCACTATTGACTTGATTTATCAAATAGTATAAAATGGAAAAAGAGAGGTGAATTTAATGGCAAAACCAATAGTTGCAATAATAGGAAAACCAAATGTTGGTAAGTCAACATTTTTTAATTATATAGTTGGAAAAAGAATATCTATTGTAGAAGATACACCAGGAGTAACAAGAGATAGAGTTTATGGTGAAGCAAATTGGAGAGGAAGAGAATTTACATTAATAGATACAGGTGGAATAGAGCCGGAATCAAATGATGAAATTTTAGTACAAATGCGAAATCAAGCTAACATTGCTATAGATATAGCAGATGTTATTATATTTATGACAGATATAAGACAAGGTGTTACAGCAGCAGATGAAGATATTGCAATAATGCTTAAAAAGTCTAAAAAGCCAGTTGTTTTAGTATGCAATAAGTCCGATTCATTTGGAAAAGTAGAAGATGAAATATATGAATTTTACAATTTAAGCTTAGGAGATCCATATGCTATTTCTGCAACTAATGCAAAAGGTTTAGGAGATGTATTAGATGCAGTTTATGAAGAATTGCCAGAAGAAGATGAAGAAGAGGAAATTGGAACAGAAATAAAAGTTGCAGTAATAGGAAAACCAAATGTTGGTAAGTCATCATTAATAAACAAAATCTTAGGAGAAAACAGGGTAATCGTAAGTAATATAGCTGGAACAACTAGAGATGCAGTAGATTCTTATTATGAAAATGAATATGGAAAATATGTATTAATAGACACAGCGGGAATTAGAAGAAAATCTAAAGTTAACGAAAATATAGAAAGATATAGCGTAATGCGTTCAAAACTTGCTATAGAAAGAGCAGATGTATGTTTACTATTAATAGACGCAACAGAAGGTGTTACTGATCAAGATGCAAAAATAGCAGGAGAAGCACACGAAGCTGGAAAAGGTGTAATAATTGTAGTAAATAAGTGGGATGCTTTGGAAAAAGAAAATGGAACTTTGGAAAGATATAAAAAAGAAGTGTATGAAAAATTATCATATTTATCTTATGCACCAATATTATTTATATCTGCTAAAACAGGACAAAGAATAAATAAATTATTTGAAATGATAAATATTGTAGCAAATCAAAATGCAATAAGAATACCAACAGCAACGTTAAACCAAATAATAACCGAGGCAGTTGCAGTAAGACAACCACCAACAGATAGGGGACGTAGGCTAAAAATACTATATGCAACTCAAGCATCTACTAAGCCGCCAACATTTGTAATATTTGTAAATGTAAAAAACTTATTTCATTTTTCATACCAAAGGTATTTAATGAATCAAATAAGAAATGAATTTGGTCTTATAGGTACACCTATAAGAATTATTGTAAGAGAAAAAGGAAACACAATAGAAACAAAATAGGAGGAATATACATGGAATATATAATAATAGCGATGATAGCTTATTTAATAGGAAGTATTAATTTTTCAATTTTAATAAGCAAGAAGAAAGCAGGATACGATATTAGGAAAAAGGGAAGCGGAAATGCTGGAACTACTAATATGCTAAGAAATTTAGGAAAAAAATATGCAGCAATAACATTAGTTTGTGATATTTTAAAAGGTGTTGTTGCAATAGCAATAGCAATAGTAGTAGGAAATATTTTAAAAGATACTAATAAAGCGTTATTAGTACAAATAGCTGCAATTGCTGTTGTTATAGGACATACATTTCCAGTATTTTTTGGATTTAAAGGTGGAAAAGGTGTAGCTACATCACTTGGAATTTTGTTAATGACAAATTGGCAATTAGGATTAATATGTTTAGTATTTGCACTAGTATTAATGGCTTTAACAAGAATGGTTTCTTTAGGCTCAATTGCAGCTGCAATATTATTTCCAGTTTTAACATTATTTGTAGGAGAAGGACATTATATAGTAGAAAGTACAGGAATAGGGAATGGCTATTTTGTATATAGTGTAGTATTAGCAATAATAGTATTATTTAATCATAGAGAAAATATTAAAAGAATCTTAAACGGTTCAGAAAACAAACTAAGTTTTAAAAAATAGGAGTGAAACTAATGAAAAAAGTTACAATAATAGGAAGTGGAAGTTGGGGGATAGCATTAGCAATTCATCTAGCTAAAATGGGACATAAAGTTAAAGTTTGGTCATTTGCTAAAGAAGAAGCAGACCTTATAAATAATGAAAGAAAATGCAAATTTTTACCAAATGTAAATTTACCAGAAGGAATAGAATGTGTTTTAGATTACAAAGAGGCAATAGAAGGATCAGAAATAATATTACATGTTACACCATCTAAATTTACACGTAGTACGGTAAAAGAATATAAACAATATGTAACAAACCAACCAATAATTATCTGTTCTAAAGGTTTTGAAAAAGAAACATTATTACCTTTAGATGAAGTAATAAGACAGGAAATGCCAAATGCAAAAATAGGAGTTTTGTCTGGACCAAGTCATGCAGAAGAAGTTTCTATAGGCATTCCAACAGTAATGGTTATTGCATCAGAAGATGATGAAATTTTATATGATATTCAAAATGAATTTATGACTCCAGAATTTAGAATATATACATCACATGATATTAGAGGTGTAGAAATAGGAGGAGCATTTAAAAATATTATAGCTTTTTGTGCAGGAGTGGCAGCAGGAATTAATTTAGGAGATAACTCTTTTGCAGCACTTATAACTAGAGGACTAGGAGAAATTGCTAGATTAGGAATAGCTTTAGGAGCAGAAAAAGACACATTATATGGATTAAGTGGATTAGGAGATTTAATAGTAACTTGCTTAAGTGAGCATAGTAGAAATAGAAGAGCTGGAAAATTAATAGGAGAGGGGAAAACAATAGAAGAAGCTAGAAAAGAAGTAGGAATGGTAATAGAAAGTATAGACAATATAGAAGCAGCATACGAACTTTCTAAAATTCATAATATAGAAATGCCAATTGTAGATGGAGTATATAATATTTTATACAATAATTTAGATCCAAGAGAAGCTGTAACAATGCTTATGACTCGTGATAAAAAATTTGAATAATAGGAGCAAAATATGAAATTAATAATACAAAAAGTAAAAAAAGCAAAAGTAGAAGTTAAAAATAATGTTGTAGGACAAATAGATAAGGGTTATATGGTATTACTAGGAGTAAAAAAAGGAGATACAGAAAAAGAAGCAGATTATTTAGCAAAAAAATTATGTAATTTAAGAATTTTTGAAGATGATAATGGAAAAATGAATTTGTCAATAAAAGATGTAAATGGGGAATTACTTATAATTTCTCAATTTACACTATATGGGAATACTAAAGAGGGAAACAGACCAAGTTTTATAGAAGTAGAAGAGCCGGAAAAAGCAAATGAATTATACAAACATTTTTTAATAAAATGTAAAGAAAATGGCATAGAAAAAGTAGAACAAGGAATGTTTGGAGAACATATGGAAGTTTCACTAATAAATGATGGACCAAATACTATAATAATGGAAAAATAATTAATAAGGAAAACGCTCGAACATATATCTTATTATTAAATCAGCGTTATAATCTGTAATATTAATTAAAATTCCAGGATCAAGTGAAATCCACATACCAATATTATATTTATAATTATTATCAATAAAGCTACCGATAATATCAACAATCTCTATAGGATTGTTGTATTTTTTTGTCCATGATAAATTATCCTCTAAAGTTATTGGAACTTCGAGAAACGTTTCTAAAAAATTTTTTATTTCACCAGATTTAGTACTATATAAATTTACACTTGCCAACATAACAACTCCTTAAAAATAGTATTTGTACAAAAAAAATATTTATACATTGTATATAAAGTGAATTTAAGGAAATAATATGAAAAAAAGTATATTGGAGGAAATATGGCAAAAAAGATAATTAAAAATTTAATTCTAATATTATTTATAACAATTATGATCTTTAGTTTGACAGGATGTTCCAAACAAAAAACAGATGAAGAACAACTAAGAGAAAAAAATATTTCAGAAATACAATATATAGATAACTATATATTACTAATGTTAAATAATATTAATAATATAGATTTAAAACAATATAATACCAAGATAGAAAACACAGAGAATTTAAATGAAGTGTTAAAAGAAGAAGAAAATTCTAAAAGTAATAATGTACAATATAGTATGATGCAAACTACAATTTTAAATTCGGATAAAACTACAAATTGGCAAAATTTAAAAATTCAAATAGAAAATTTAAATAAAATTTGGCCATCAATAATAGTAGATTTATACAAAGCCAATATTGAGAATAACCAATTAACTGAATTTAGTGATTTACTCAACATATGTATTAAGAATATAAAGGATGAAAATAGAGTAGAAACATTAAAGAATTTATCAAGATTATATGAATATGTACCAATATATTTAGAAAAAATTGTAGAGGATAATCAAAAATTCGAAATTGCGAAAACAAAAGTAGATGTAATAAAAGCATATGTTAATATAAATTTAGAAAATTGGGAGGAACTAACAAAAAACTTAGAAAATGCTATAAAAAATTTTGAACCAATAGTTAATAATGTTAGTGAAGTAGAAAAAGAATATAATGTAAAAAAAGCCTATGTTTTATTGCAAGAATTTAAAAATTCTATAAATACGAAAGATAAAGAAATATTGTTTAGTAAATATAAGAATTTAATGGAAGAACTTATTATCTTGTAAAATATAAAAATATATGATAAAATATTTAAGCTAAAAAAATAGAAAAGGATGTTGAACATGCATATAGGATATAATGAAGCAGAAAAATTTTTTGGGTTATTATATGATAAACCAAAGGGAATATTTTATGAATCAGATTTTGCTATTAATAGGAATAGTGGAGATTATACAAATGATGGATTAATTTATTATACAATAGAAATGGATGATATAAAAAATACACAAGTGTTTAGGAGAATGAGTAAAATTTTTCAATTGGGCACAAAATATTTAGAAAATAGTAATCTTATGCATTCTAGAGCAAAGCACAGCAAAGGAACATATGCAAGAACAATGGAATTATGTATGCATATTTTAGAAGACAACAATATAAGAGGAATAGTTAAAAAATATGGTTATGAAAAATATATTGTGGCAGAATTAATGAGAGGTTTTATGCATGATATTGGTCATGGACCATTTTCTCATACAATGGAAACAATTTGTAATCTACCAAAGGGATTTCATGAAGATATTGGTAAGAGAATGATTAATGAAAATGAAGAATTAAAAGCAAAACTAAATGCAGTATGGCCAAATTTACCAGAAATAATGGAAGAAGTAGAACAAAGAAATTTTTTAGGATTAAACAGTTTGTTTGAAGGGCAAATAGATGTAGATAGAGGAGATTTTTTACCAAGAGATAGTATGGCATTGCGCTTGGATGATAGCAATTCAGATGAAATAACAGAATTATTGCAAAAGGTAGAAATAAAGAAAGTTATTATTGAAGGAAAAGGAAAATTAGTTCCAGTGTATCCTTATGAATGCTTAGAAAAAATAGAAAAATTTTTGGAAGCGAGATTTAATAATTATCAAAAATATTATGAAGCTCCAAAAGCAAAAGTATACGATCATGTTTATAAAGAATTTTCGGAAGAACTATTAAGATCTGAAGAAGAACATAGCTTAAAAACTTTTTTAAGAAATAATTATGAAAAAATGCCCGAGGAAATTGATCTGGATGAATATATTAGCTACAATGACATAGAATTTCTAAAAGGAATAATTGAGGTATATGATAATACAGAAGACGAAAAATTAAAGAGTCTAGCGAGAATATGTATTCCTGATGAAGAAAGCTACTATCCATTATATTATGGCTTAATGGTAACAAATGAAGATGTAAATGAATTTGGGAATTTAGGACGACTTTCTCCAGAAAATGACAGATTTTTTAGAAGAATAGGTGAAATTCCACCAGGATCTACCCAAGAACTAATTCAAGAAAGATACATAACACAGAAATGTAGAAATGAGAAAGATTTAAAATATAAATTAAAAGAAATAAAAAAAGAATTAGGAGAAGAGGGAAAATTTACTCCAGAAAATTATGGTATTTCATATTATGTTTCTAAGAATAGTTTGTACAAAGATAAGAAAGGAGAAGAAATATTTATAGAAGATGAAGATGGAAAAATTTATACTTTTGACAAACATCCAAAAAGAAGAGTACCACTTAAGACTTTTACAAATGTAGTAGTTATAGTAGACAAAGAAAAACTAAAAGAAAAAACAAAAAATAAAGAAGCTGTTAAAGCGGTTGGAGATATTCTTAGAGATAGAAAGAAAGAGGCAAGATAGCTTGACTTTTTGTATAAAAATGTTAAAATAATTAAGAGTAAATTAGACAGTCGCGTATAGCAAGGTCGAAAGACAGCGTACGAGGAAAGTCCGGGCTCCATAGAGCAATGATGCTGGATAACGTCCAGTGAGGGTAACCTTAAGGAAAGTGCAACAGAAAATAACCGCCCTATATGGGTAAGGGTGAAAAGGTGAGGTAAGAGCTTACCGCAAATATGGTGACATATTTGGTCAATGTAAACCCCATCTGGAGCAACACCGAGATTGAGGGTTAAGACTGCTCGTCGTCCTCTTATTGGTGGCTTAAGCCATATGGTAACATATGGAATAGATAAATGACTGTCCTAGACAGAACCCGGCTTACAGATTTACTTAATAAATTAAAAATAAGACTTTCAGATGTATTCTGAAAGTTTTTTGCATTTTATAAAATTCGGTACAATAAAATTATGACATACCTTAGATTTTTTTGATTTATATTTGCTAGAAAATTTTAGATACGTTTTTTATAAAAAAGAAAGATTGACATAAAGTGCGGAACGATATATAATTATTAAAATTTTGTAGTATCTAATAAAAATAATTTTAATTAGGAGGAAAAATATGAAAATTTTAAATCAAAATCCAAGTGAGATGCAACGGAATTTAATTAAAGAGCTAGAAACAACAGAAAGAATTCTTACCAATATAGCAACAAGTATTTCCGGAAGAGAAATGAGAGCTGAAATATGTGTTTTGCCAGATGTGAACAATACTGAAACTATTCCAAATCAAATGTTTTTTAATGGAACATTAGCTTATTGGGATACAGACGTACCATTTATTCCAATTGAAAAAACAATGAATGTTAGTGGAATTAGTATATATAGATTAAATAATTTTATACATCCATTGCAATTTATGGAAAGGGTAGGAAAAGCTTTAAGAAATAAGAGATACAATTGGAACTATTCTGCGAGAAACCAATTAATAGCTCTTATGAGTGCAAATGGTAAAGAATGCTTACAAAATGGGCAATATTTAATATTGAATATGCCAATAAACGAATACCAACAAAGAAATATGCCAGATGGTGTTATAACACAGGGAAATTGGTTTTATGATAAAATAAAAACCAAAACAGATCTTATTACTGGCAAAAAGTTAGATTACCTTGAAGGAAAAGACGCAGAAAAATTTTATGCTATCACTAAAAGATTAGAAAAATATTATGTCGATAGAAATGATTATTTTGCTAATTTAGTGCTAAAGGAATCTTATGATAAAAGGGTTTTGATAGCGACAAATTATGGAATGCCAACTTTAAACTCAGTAGCAGTAGGATGTTATTGGCATTGTAAAATGTACCCATTAATAATGAAACCAAAAAATAGGGTATATTTAATGTACCCAGATTGGAACAATGCTTTTAAATTGGAGGGAGAAAAGATTTGTGTTTCTCCATGTTCAATTATGGCAGATGTAGACGAGTGCTACGAAGAAAAAATACTGTCGGTAGATTTGGAAAAGTGCGCAGGGGATATAGTAGACAAGCTTAATCCAATAGCCATATTTACCAATAAAGGGATGAAGATTTATTAACAAAAAAAGTGGTCGTGTACCACTTTTTTTGTTAATAAATTTCTACTAGTAGGAGAAATTTATGTATAATTTTTGAGAAATATAATTAATTAAAATTTATAAATTTCATATCATTTGGAATAGGTGCTTCTAAAGTTAATATTTGTTTAGAAATTGGGTGAAGAAGGGTAATTTTATAACTGTGTAAAGCTTGCCTATTAATTAAAGGAGATGGGGTTCCATATAGGGTATCTCCTAATATTGGATGATTAATATGACTAAAATGTACTCTTATTTGATGTGTTCTACCAGTTTCTAGAAAAACATGAACCAAAGAAAGATTATTTTGTTCTTTTAAAATATTATAATGTGTTATTGCAATATCGCCATTGGGATTTACGGTTCTTTCTATAATACTACCTTCTTTTCTAGAGATTGGAAAGCATAAGGTATCAGATTTTTTTTGAAGATAACCTGTAACAATAGCTAAATATTCTTTTTTTAATTCTTTTGTCTTCATTTGTTTAATTAAACATTCTTGAATATATTCATTCTTAGCAAAAATTACAATTCCAGAAGTGTCTTTATCAAGCCTATTTACAATTCGTATTTTTCTTTTCAAATTTAGTGTATCAAAATAGTATTTAACAGCATTAGATAGTGTTTCCTCATAATGCAACATAGATGGATGAACAGGCATATTAGCTGGTTTATTAATTGCTAGTAAGTATTCATCTTCATATATAATATCTAAAGGAATATTTGTAGCAACAATATTAGAGTTGTCTTCTACAAAGTCAATTAAAACAGAAACTACATCATTTGCGCAAACTAATTTTTTTGTATATGTAATCTCTTCATTAAAAAAGATGTTATTAGATTGTTTTAATTTAGTTATTAATCTTGCAGACAATAAAAATTCATTTTTTAGTACATCTAGAACATTAATATAAGAATCGTTTTGTTTTACTGTATAAGATAATTTCATAATATCACCAGCCATATTATAAATAATTAATTTAATAAAAGCAATATGTGGAAGGAATGATATGTTATAATAAAAATAGCATTTACAAATTTACATAAATATGGTAATATTAAAATGTAACTAAAAGTACAGCAAATACTAGGAGGTAATAGTATGGAAACAATGAAATTTGAAGTACCAAGTGAACGGATGGGAAAGGAATTAGTACTAACGCAACAAATGGAGGCTAAATACTTAAAAGATTTTGTCGAAACTAAAATTCTAGGAGAGATAAAAGATCTTGAAAGTGCAAAAGCATTCAGCAAAATCTTGGAAGAATACAAGAAAGAATCATACCAAGAAGAAAGTATTGTATTCAGAATTTTGTGCTTAAAAGCAAGAAAAAAGGTTGTGGAGCTAGAAGGCAGAGGAACAATCGATTTAGACCTGGAGCTGGAAAGACTCGAAAAGTTTTATTCTGAAAACAGAGGAAACAAAATCCGAGATATTATAGCCAGAATAACGGCATAATACCTTCTAAAAAGTGGGACCGTATAATACGGTCCCACTTTGCTATTAAATAATAATAGAATAGAGAGTTATAAATAAACATATAATAATTGTTAAAGATAATATATATCATAATAATTATCTAATAATGGCAGAAACATTAACTAAATTACTTGATTTTTTATTTGAAATATAGTAAAATATTTAAAGTCTTTATACTTAGCTATAGGATATAACACACCTAACTTTAGCTCAGTTTAAAGAATAAGAATTATGGGAGGTGTAAACATGACAAAAGAAAGAAAACAAGAAGTTATTAATACTTATAAAAGAGATGAAAAAGATACTGGTTCACCAGAAGTTCAAATCGCTCTTTTAACAGAAAGAATTAATGAGTTAACAGAACACTTAAAAGTTCACAAAAAAGATAACCATTCAAGAAGAGGTCTTTTAAAAATGGTTGGAAAAAGAAGAAACTTATTAAATTACTTAGCTAAAAAAGATGTTCAAAGATATAGGGACATAATAGCAAAATTAGGTTTAAGAAAATAGTATACAACTTTAGGGCGTTATCATACGCCCTAAAATAGTATAATAAATACTTATTTATTAATTTAGAAAGTAGCTTGTATTCTGAACTATGTATAATAATTTAGAATAGAGGTTACATCTAATAATAAATAAGTAAAATAATTATTAGAGGAGAGATGAAAATGTTTAAATCGTATTCAACAGAATTAGCAGGAAGAACACTTACACTAGAAACAGGAAAACTTGCAGGTTTAGCAAATGGTAGTGTTTTAGTAAAATATGGGGATACAGTAGTATTAGTAGATGTTACAGCATCTAAAGAGCCAAGAGATGGGATAGATTTTTTCCCATTATCAGTAGATTATGAAGAAAAACTATATGCAGTAGGAAAAATACCAGGAAGTTATACAAAAAGAGAAGGAAAGCCAAGTGATAAAGCTATACTTACATCAAGAGCAATAGATAGACCATTAAGACCATTATTTCCAAAAGATTTTAGAAATGATGTATGTGTTGTAGCAACAGTATTATCAGTAGAACAAGATAATCAACCGGAAATTTGTGCAATGATTGGGGCTTCTGCAGCATTATCAATATCAGATATTCCATTTGGTGGTCCAACAGCAGCTGTTGCAGTTGGATATGTTAACGATGAAATTATAATAAATCCAACAGAAGAACAAAGAAAAAATAGTAGGTTAACACTTACAGTTGCAGGAACAAAAGACAAAATAGCAATGATAGAAGCTGGAGCAGACGAAATACTAGACGATATTATGTTAGAAGCAATAAAAAAAGCACATAAAGAAATAAAAAAATTATGTACTTTTATAGGAAAAATGAAAAAAGAAATAGGAAAACCTAAATTTGAATATAAATCATTTGCTGTAAATGAAGAAATTTATGCTGAAGTAGAAAAAGAATACAAATCTAAAATGTACGAAGCAGTACAAGCAGTAGATAAAGAAGTAAGAGATGAAAATATAGATAAATTAACAGAAGAAATTGTAGAATATTTTACAAATAAAATTGGAGAAGAAAAAACAGAAGAAATAATGTCAGATATTGCAACAAGTATACATGACTTAGAAAAGAAATGTGTAAGAGAAATGATATATACAGAACATAAAAGACCAGATGGTAGAAAGATAGACGAAATAAGACCGTTATCATGTGAAGCAGGTTTACTTCCAAGAGTACATGGTAGTGGGCTATTTACAAGAGGTCAAACACAAGTATTATCAATTGCAACATTAGGAATGGTATCAGAAGAACAAGCATTAGATGGCATAGATACAGAAGAAAGTAAAAGATATATGCACCAATACAATTTCCCAAGCTATAGTGTTGGAGAAGCAAGACCATCAAGAGGACCAGGTAGAAGAGAAATTGGTCATGGAGCTTTAGCAGAAAAAGCATTAGTTCCAGTAATACCAAGTGAAGAAGAATTCCCATATGCAATAAGAGTAGTTTCAGAAGTATTATCTTCAAATGGTTCAACATCACAAGCAAGTATTTGTGCAAGTACATTAGCATTAATGGATGCGGGTGTTCCAATAAAAAGACCAGTTGCAGGAATTTCTACAGGGCTAGTAACAGATCCAAATGGTTCAGATGATTATGTAATGCTAACAGATATTCAAGGTATAGAAGATTTTTTCGGCGATATGGACTTTAAAGTAGGTGGAACAGAAAAGGGTATAACAGCAATACAAGTTGATATAAAAATAGATGGATTATCATATAAGATAATAAAAGAGGCATTTGCAAGAACAAAAAAAGCACGTGAATATATATTAAACGAAATAATGTTAAAGCAATTAGCAGAGCCAAGAGAACATATATCAGAATATGCACCAAAAATTATGAACTTAAAGATAAAAGTAGAAAAAATTAAAGATGTAATTGGAACAGGTGGAAAAACAATTAATAAAATAATAGAAGAAACTGGTGTAAAAATAGATATTAAAGAAGATGGACAAGTATTTATTTATTCTTCAGATGAAAAACAAGCAAGCAGAGCTAAAGAAATAATAGAAGACATAGTAAGAGAAATAGAAGTAGGACAAGTGTACGAAGGAAATGTTACTAAAATTATGAATTTTGGGGCATTTGTAGATTTAGGTATGGGTAAAGAAGGATTGGTTCATATTTCAAAAATATCAAAAGAAAGAGTAAAAAATGTAGAAGATGTACTACATGAAGGAGATAAGGTTAAAGCAAAAGTAATAGAAATAGACGACCAAGGTAGAATAAACTTATCTATGAAAGATGTAGAAGAAAATAATTAAAAATAAAAAATATTAAGAATTTATTAAATTTTGTCAAAAGTTGCAAAAATAGTATAAAGATAGTATAATTGTAATTGTAGTGAATATTATAGAATAAATAATAAAAAGAGAGGGAAGAAATGGAATATTTATATATAGTTCAACAAGCATTAGTTTGGGTACTTACTATATTTTGGCTATACCAATTAATGATTAGTATATGTTCGCTTGTAAAATTAAAAGAAAAACCCTTATTAGTAGACAAAAAGCATAAATTTATGGCTATTATTCCAGCGCATAATGAAGAAGCGGTTGTAGGAAATTTAGTGGAGAGTTTAAAAAATCAAGATTATCCAAAAGATTTATATGATATATATGTAATAGCAGATAATTGTACCGATAACACTGCACAAGTAGCTAGAGAAAAAGGAGCTATAGTGTACGAAAGATTTGACAGCGAGAAAAAAACAAAAGGTTATGCTTTACAATGGTTTTTACAACAAAAAATACAGGAAAATGCTCCATACGATGCATTCTTTGTATTTGATGCAGATAACATTGTAGATAAAGGTTTTATAAAAGCAATGAACAAAAAACTATGTCAAGGAGAAGATGTAGTTCAAGGTTATAGAGATATAAAAAATCCAACAGATAGTTGGGTAACAGCGGGTTATGCAATATTCTATTGGACAATGCACCGTTTCTACCATTTAGCAAGATACAATTTAGGACTATCACCATTATTAAATGGAACAGGTTTTATGGTAAAATTTGATGTAATAAAACCAAATGGATGGGATACACAAACTTTAACAGAGGATATAGAATTTTCACTTAAAAGAATCATAAAAGGAAGAAAATTAGGTTGGGCAACAGATGCAATAGTATATGACGAACAACCAGTAGGATTTAGACAATCATGGTCACAAAGAACAAGATGGAGTGTTGGACATATACAATGTATTCAACAATATACTAAAGAACTTGCAAGAGGTGTAAAAGAGCATAAAACATTAATGAATTTTGATGGTTTATTATATATTTTAGGAAGTATACCAATGTTTATAATAGCAATAGTAGTATTATTACTAAATGCAATAATATATTTAAACAATGGTATGACAACTTCAGATTTAATGTTAAATTATGCACGATATATTATACCAACATTCTTTTTACCAATATTAACAGGATTGTTAATACTAAAATTAGATAAAAGACCAATTAAACCTATGATAAAAGGATTGTTATGTTATCCATTATTCTTAGGATCATGGTTACTTATAAATTTTAAAGTACTATTTAAGAGAGATACTAAATGGGAAAAAATAGATCACGTTAGAGATATTAAAATTAATGAAGTACAAGAAAGTGCAGAACTCGAAAAAGTATAAAATATATTATGCAATAAAAAGAAAAAGTAAATTAGTGTTTATTTTTAGAGAGAATTAGTCGTAGGCTGAAAGCTAATTTAAATGTAGCTAATTGAAAAACTAACTTTTTAAGCACTTAGGCTAATAACCTATAGCGTTGATAACGATATAATCAATTAAGTAAAAAAATAGGATGGAACCGTGTAAGCACTCCTATAGGCCAAAAGCCTATAGAGAGTGCTTTTTTATTATATCGAGATTTTTGGGACGGTCCTTAAAATCACTATGTGATTAAATTGTAAGCAATAAATATAAATGTTTCATTCTTAATAAATATATAAGGAGGTATAATTATGATTAAACTAAAATTAAAAGATGGTTCTATAATGGAGGTAGAAAAAGGAACAAAAATATTAGATGTAGCAAAAGAAATAAGTGAAGGACTAGCAAGAGTCGCAACTTGTGGAGAAATTAATGGTGAGGTAAAAGATTTAAGATATGAAATAAATGAGGATTGTGAATTAGTAATTCATACATTTCAAGACGAAGATTTAGAAGGAAAAAAAGCATATTGGCATACAAGTGCGCATATTATGGCACAAGCTGTTAAAAGATTATATAAAGATGTAAAATTAACAATAGGTCCAGCAATAGAAAATGGATTTTATTATGATTTTGATACAGACAAGACTTTTTCAGAAGATGATTTTGAAAAAATAGAAGAAGAAATTAAAAAGATAATAAAAGAAGATTTACCAATAGAAAGATATACTCTTCCAAGAGAAGAAGCAATCAATTTTATGAAAGAAAATAATGAACCTTATAAAGTGGAATTAATAGAAGAATTACCAGAAGGAGAAGAAATTTCTTTCTATAAACAAGGTGAATTTGTAGATTTATGTGCAGGACCACACTTAATGAGTACAGGAAAAGTAAAAGTAGTAAAACTATTATCTGCATCTGGTGCGTACTGGAGAGGAAACGAAAAAAATAAAATGTTACAAAGAATTTATGGAATAGCTTTTCCTAAAAAATCACAATTAGAAGAATATATGCAATTATTAGAAGAAGCTAAAGAAAGAGATCATAGAAAAATTGGTAAAGAATTAGACTTATTTATGACACATGAACTTGTTGGATCAGGACTTCCAATGTATTTACCAGATGGAGCTACAATAAGAAGAATTTTGGAAAGATATATTCAAGATAAAGAAATAGAATTAGGATATAAACATGTATATACACCATCACTTGCAAATGTTGCATTATATAAAACAAGTGGACATTGGGATCATTATAAAGATGATATGTTCCCAGTAATGAAAATGGATAATGAAGAAATGGTATTAAGACCAATGAACTGTCCACATCATATGTTAATATACAGAAATAAATTACACTCATATAGGGACTTACCAATAAGAATAGGTGAACTTGCACATGACTTTAGGTATGAAGCAAGTGGAAGTGTTTGTGGATTAGAAAGAGTTAGAGAAATGTGCCAAAATGATGCTCACTTATTTGTAAGACCAGACCAAATAAAAGAAGAAGTAGGAAAGGTTTTAAATTTAATATTTGAAGTATACCAAAAAGATTTTGGATTCCCAGCTTCTGCATTTAAATTTAGATTATCTTTAAGAGATAAAGACAACAAAGAAAAATATATTGACAATGATGAAATGTGGGAAACGGCAGAAAGCCAATTAAGAGCTATATTAAAAGAATTAAACATTGACTTTTATGAAGCTAAAGGAGAAGCAGCTTTTTATGGTCCTAAAATAGATATTCAAATAAAGACAGCTCTAAACCATGATGTAACAATTCCAACATGTCAATTAGATTTTGCCTTACCAGAAAGATTTAATTTAGAATATATAGGAGAAGATGGAAAAGCACATAGACCAGTAGTAATTCATAGAGCTATTTTAGGTACTTCAGATAGATTCATATCTTTCTTACTAGAAGAAACAAAAGGAGCGTTACCATTATGGATAGCTCCAACACAAGCAAAGATATTACCAATTTCAGATGCGCAAGTAGAATATGCAAAAGAAATAGAATTAAGATATAAAAAAGAAGGTATAAGAATTGAAGTTGATGACAGAAACGAAAAAATAGGATATAAAATTCGTGAAGCTCAATTACAAAAGATACCATATATGCTAGTTGTAGGAGATAAAGAAATAGAAAATAATGCAGTTGCAGTAAGATCTAGAAAAGAAGGAGATATAGGCCAAGTAGATACAGATGAATTCTTAAATAGAATGAAAAAAGAAATTGAAAATAAAGAAAGATAAAATAAAAACATCTTTAAATTTTTAGGATTTAAAGATGTTTTTTTGAATTACAATAATAAGGATATTTACAATATTTAATCGATATTTTAAGGAGAGAGCATAAATCCGATTAGCAGGAAAAATATGTATAATACAAACATTTTACATAAATAACCTTGACAGTATTGCATATAAAAGATAAAATTATATTGTGAGTAAAAATATATTTCAAAAAATTTATATATATTTACACTGTACATTGAAAATTTAATAGAAAGAGGTAGAGGGGTTATGAATATCGGAATCATTATCGCTTCTATTGTAATCTCTGCTGTTATATTCTTTTTTATAGGAGTTGTATATAGAAAGAAAATAGCAGAATCTAAAATTCAAAGTGCTGAAGAAGAAGCAAAAAAAATATTAGAACTTGCTAATAAAGATGCAGAAAATAGAAAAAAAGAAGAAATATTTAAAGCAAAAGAAGAAATAATGAATGCAAGGAATGAATTAGATAAAGAGATTAAAGAAAGAAGAGGCGAAATTCAAAGTCAAGAAAAAAGATTATTCCAAAGAGAAGAAAACATAGATAAAAAGTCAGACAATTTGGAAAAGAAAGAAAAAGATTTAGAGTTAAGAAGACAGGATTTAGAAAATGAAAAATTAAATTTAGAAAAACTTATCTCTATGCAAAGAGAAGAACTAGAAAGAATATCTAATTTAACTTCTGAAGAAGCTAAAAAGCAATTACTAAAAGAAATTGATGAACAAATAACTAATGAAAAAGCCATATTAATAAAAGACAAAGAACAACAATTTAAAGAACAAGCAGATAAAATGGCAAAAGAAATTATTGGATATTCTATCCAAAAATGTGCTGCAGACCATTCACAAGAAACTACAGTTTCAATAGTTTCACTTCCAAATGATGATATGAAAGGTAGAATTATAGGAAGAGAAGGTAGAAATATAAAAGCTATAGAAACATTAACTGGTGTAGATTTAATAATAGATGATACTCCAGAAGCTGTAGTACTTTCAGGTTTTGACCCATTAAGAAGAGAAGTTGCAAGAATAGCTCTAGAAAAATTAATTGATGATGGAAGAATACATCCTGCCAAAATAGAAGAAATGGTAGAAAAAGCTAAAGAAGAATTAGCTGAAACAATTAAAGAAGAAGGAGAAAGAGCAACTTTAGAAACAGGAGTAATGGGATTACATCCAGACTTAATTAAATTAATAGGAAAACTAAAATATAGGACAAGTTATGGTCAAAATGTTTTAAATCACTCTATAGAAGTTTCAAACTTAGCACGAATTATGGCTGAAGAATTAGGATTAGATCCAAGACTTGCAAGAAGAGCTGGTTTATTGCATGATATTGGAAAAGCTTTAGACCATGATATGGAAGGAACTCACGTTGAAATAGGTGTAGAAGTCTTAAAGAAATACAAAGAAAATGCTGCAGTAATAAATGCTGTTGAAGCACACCATGGAGATGTTGAACCACAAACGATAGAAGCTGTTTTAGTACAAGCAGCAGATGCTATATCTGCATCAAGACCTGGTGCAAGACGTGAAACTTTAGAAGCATACATAAAAAGACTACAAGAATTAGAATCTATTGCAGATTCATTTGAAGGTGTAGATAAATCTTATGCAATCCAAGCTGGTAGGGAGATAAGAATTATTGTTAAACCAGATAAAATTTCAGATAGTCAAATGGTAATATTAGGTAGAAATATCTCTGAGAAGATTGAAAAAGAAATGGATTATCCAGGACAAATAAAAGTAAACCTAATAAGAGAAACTAGATTAATAGATTATGCAAGATAAAAAGTAGCAGAAATGCTACTTTTTTTATTGTATAGGAAAAATCGAAGATTTTGACTATACAACAAGGTTAAGTTTCATTAGTCTGTGCATATTCGCAAAGCGAAATGCACATGTGGCGAAGCCACTTTTCTTATATAGTAGGAGATTTCTTCAACTAGAAGAAATCTCTGTACTAGATAATTATGGCGTACCTTAGATTTTTTTAAAATTTACATTTGATAGAAAATCTTAGGTACGCTTTTTTGTTTTTTGACTATTGTAAAATATTTTTATATAATGTAATAGAATTAAAATAGAGAATATATAGAATAATAAGAAAGAAGGTAGAGTATGAATATTTTAGCTATAGGAGATATTGTTGGAGAAATAGGTGTAAAAAAGATAGTTAAGGATTTACCAAAAATAAAACAAGAAAATAATATAGATTTTACAGTAATAAATGCGGAAAATTCAGCTGGAGGAATGGGAATAACGAAGAAGATTTTTGATTCATTGTTAAATGCAGGCGCAGATGTAATAACGATGGGAAATCATACTTGGGGAAAGAAAGATATATTTGCTTTTATAGATGACAAAAGAATTGTTAGACCTGCAAATTATACAAAAGGATTACCAGGAAATGACTATACTGTTTTGGAAAAGAAAAATAAAAAAATTGTAGTTGTAAATTTAATAGGTAGAACAACAATGGGAGTGTTATCTGAAAATCCATTTATTTGTGCAAATGATATATATAATAAACTAAAAAATCAAGTGGATATATTTGTATTAGATTTTCATGCAGAAGCTACAGCGGAAAAAATTGCTATGGGACACTATATGGATGGAAAATATAATATAGTATATGGAACACATACACATGTACAAACTGCAGATGAACAAATACTAGAAAAGGGAACAGCATATATAACAGATATTGGTATGACTGGACCAAAAGATTCTGTAATAGGAATGGATATAGGTGTTTCGTTTAAAAGATTTGTAACGTCACTTCCAGAAAGATATAGATTAGCAGATAGTCCTGCAATGGTAAATGGTGTTATATTTAAGATAAATGATGAAACAAATCAAATAGAGAAGATTAATAGAATAAATTATAAATAAATGTCGAAAATTGCTATAATACGCGATACAAACCTCCTAAAAAATGGTAAAACATCTTTACAATATTTTCCAAATATAATATAAATATATCAGTCACAAGATGAACTAAAAAATAAATTATAGGAGGCAAAAAATGGAAGTTTTAAAAATCTCATCAAAATCAAACCCTAATTCAGTTGCAGGAGCAATAGCAGGTTTGGTTAAGGAAAATAGTAAGGCAGAAATGCAAGCAATAGGTGCAGGAGCTTTAAATCAAGCTGTAAAAGCAGTAGCAATAGCAAGGGGATTTGTAGCACCAGCAGGAGTGGATTTAGTATGTATACCTGCATTTGCAGAAGTTCAAGTAGAAGGAGAAGATAGGACTGGAATGAAATTAATAATCGAGTCTAGAAAATAGAATATATAAGGGGGCTTTATAAACAAGTCCTCTTTTTGTTTTTTATTGTACAGTAATCAGATTTAGGCTTTTATTTTATATATAAAATATCTTGAAAAAAAGATAAAAT
>USAE01000019.1 GCA_900552655.1 uncultured Clostridium sp. | reverse complement strand
TTGAAAAAATTAAATATATAGTATATAATATGAAATGAAATTTATTATGTTGAGGAATAAAAATGAAATTAGAAAAAAATGAAAGAATAGACGATTTAGAATATAAAGGTCTAAAAATTATACAAAATGAAAATTATTTTTGTTTTGGAATAGATAGTATTTTATTAAGTGATTTTTCAAAAGAAATAAAAAAAGATAGTACAATATTGGATATTGGTACAGGAACAGGAATAATTAGTATTTTATTATCTAAAAAGACAGAATGTAAAAAAATATATGCATTAGAGATTCAAAAAGATATAGCTGAAATGGCTAATAGAAGTGTTAAATTAAATAATTTAGAAGATAAAATAACAATAATAAATGATAATATAAAAAACATACTAAATCATTTAAATGCAAATTCAGTAAATGCAATAGTTACAAATCCACCATATAAAAAAGAAAATAGTGGCGTGAAAAATGAAAATATTAATAAATTAATTTCAAGACATGAAATTACAGCAAATTTAGAGGATTTTATTGCTAATGGTAGCAAAGTTTTAAAAGATAAAGGTTCTTTTTATATGGTAAATAGACCAGAAAGATTAAGTGAAATAATTAATATATTTAAAAAATATAAAATAGAAGCAAAAAAATTGAGAATAGTTTATTCCAAACTTGATAGTAAGCCAAACTTAATTTTAATAAAAGGAGTAAAAAATGCAAAGCCATTTTTAGAAATAGAAAAACCATTAGTTATATATAATCAAGATAATTCATATACAGATGAAATCTTAAGAATATATAATAAAAAATAGGAGGAAAGATGAAAGGAAAATTATATATAGTAGCTACGCCAATAGGCAACTTAGAAGATATTACATTAAGAGCCATTAATGTATTAAAAGAAGTAGATTTTATAATAGCAGAAGATACAAGGCATTCTTTAAAATTATTAAATCATTTAGAGATTTCGAAGCCATTAATTAGTTATCATAGGCACAATGAAGAAAATAAAACAGAAGATATACTAAATAAAATAGAAGAAGGAAAAAATATTGCATTAATTTCAGATGCGGGGACGCCAGTTATTTCGGATCCAGGAGAATTTATTGTAAAAGAAGCAATAGAAAGGGAGATAGAGGTAATACCCATTCCAGGAGCTTGTGCAATTATAACAGCTTTAATGGCAGCAGGAGTAAATACTCGTAATTTTACATTCTACGGATTTTTATCGTTAAATAAAAAAATTAGAACGAAAGAATTAGAGCAAATAAAAGACAATAATAATACTGTAATATTATATGAGGCACCACATAAAATAAAAAATACAATGCAAGACTTAGAAAATTATGTAGATGATAGAAAGATTGTTATAGCTAGAGAATTAACCAAAATACATGAAGAATTTATAAGGGGGACAATAGACGAAATTAAAGATAAATTGCAAAATCCAAAAGGAGAATATGTAATAATAATAGATAAAAATGAAAATATCAATGAAAATGAAGAGAATAAATTAAGAGAGTTATCTATAGAAGAGCATTATAAATATTATGAAAAAATGGGACTAGAAAAAAAAGAAATAATCAAGAAAATAGCAAAAGATAGGCAAGTTGCAAAAAATGAAATTTATAAGCAATTTATAAATTAATTAGCCATAAAAAAGAGAACATCGAAATTATAGGATGTTCTTTTTTATTTAGAAATATACAAATAAAAAACTTAGAATAATTATGTATATTATTTTTCTTCATCTTCTATTTTTGATAGAGATGTAATACATTTTGGACAAATTAATTTATCTTTATATGTTACTAAATTTTTTGTATTGCCACAAAAAATACAATTAGGTTCATATTTTTTTAACACTATAGAAGAACCATCAACATATATTTCAATAGGATCTTTTTCTTTAATATCAAACTTGTTTCTTAATTCTATAGGAATGACAACTCTTCCTAATTCATCTACTCTTCTTACAATTCCTGTTGATTTCATGTACAATCCTCCTCATCCAAATTAAACGACAATTTATACTATAATAATAGCATATAAACTCGGATTGGTCAATAATTTAAGATTAAGAAAGTTTTCCTATTTTTGGAAATATTTTGTATAAAATTAAATTTAAATTAATAGAATGAAATATGGAGGAGAAATAATGTTAAATAAGTTGTGGCCATGTTTTATAGTAATTTCGTTTGTTTATGCAATGTTAAATTTTAATATGAATGAACTTAATAATTCTATTTTCGATTCATGTAAGCAAACAATTGAAATGCTCTTAAGTTTTATGGGGATTATGTGTATGTGGAATGGAATAATGGAAATTGTTAAAGAAACCACATTAATAAATAAAATAACAAAATGCTTATCTCCAATTATGAAGTTTTTATTTCCAGATGTAAAAAAGGATAATAAAGCATATAAAGAGATATCGATGAATATTGTTGCAAATTTTCTAGGTTTAGGAAATGCAGCAACACCATTAGGGCTTAAGGCTATAAGATCATTGCAAGAAGAAAATAAAAGTAAAGAAGAGTTATCTAATTCTATGGTAATGTTTATAGTTTTAAATACAGCATCTATACAAATTATTCCAACAACAGTAATTGCAATAAGAGCTTCAATGGGAGCGGCCAATCCATCTAGTATAATAGTTCCAAGCTATATGGCTAGTATTATAGCAGTTGTAATAGGAATATTAACTGTTAAAATTTTATCAAAAAAGGAGTAGAAAAATGGATTTTATAAATTATATTTCAGAAATTATAATTCCATTTATAATTGTGTTTATAATAGCGTATGGATTTATAGAAAAAAAGAATGTATATGATATATTTATTATAGGTGCAAAAAAAGGAATAAAAATTGTAATAGAATTATTTCCAACTTTACTCGCAATATTTTTAGCAATAAATTTATTAAAAAGTTCAGGTATAATTAATTTTGTGGTTAATTTAATGGAGCCATTGTTGAAAATGTTAAATATTCCTGTAGAGATAATGCCATTAGCAATATTAAGGCCAATTTCAGGTAGTGCATCTATGGGTATTGCTACTAATATAATACAAGAAAATGGAGTTGACAGCAAAATAGGATTAATTGCAGCAACAATAATGGGAGCAACAGAAACTACATTTTATACAATTGCTTTATATACTAGTTCAATAGGAGTAAGAAAAATAAGATTTACACTATTTGCATCATTACTTATAAACCTTGTAAGTGTTGCAACTGTAATTATTTTATTTAATTATATGTAGAAAAATGTCGAATGTTTTTTATTGACAAAGAAACAAAAAGGGAGTAATATAAATAAAATTAATTCAAAGAGGAAATATGTTTTTTAAAATATTAATTTTTATTTCAATTTATTTTTTTATAAAGAAAATTATTCAAGAAATTATTTCTAAAAAAATCCAAAAAAAGTTAAAAAGTTAATAATCTTACAGAAGGAGCAATTTTATATGCTTATAATTATTACAGCTCCCCCCAAAAAAGAAGAGATAATTGCATAAAAATAATATAATGTTCCTTCTGTAGCCCCCAATATATTTACCAATGATAAGTTTCGTTATTAGATATTTTAAAAGCTCTAAATAATTGTTCAACTAAAAATAATCTTATTAATTGATGAGGAAATGTCATTTTGGAAAAACAAATTTTTTCATCTGCTACATTCAAAACATCTTCGGATATTCCTAGAGTGCCTCCAATAATAAAAGTAATAGAACTATTATAATTAAGAGCTATAGAATCAAGTTTAGATGAAAAGTCTTCAGAAGAATATTGTTTACCTTTTAAATCTAAACAAATTTTATAAGAATCTTTTTTTAAATGAGCCAATATTTTATTTCCTTCAGAATTTTTTATATTATTAATAATTTTATCATTTAATTTTGAAGGTAATTTTTCATCAGGAAGTTCTACAATATTTAAATTGCAGTATTTAGAAAGTCTTTTTGAATATTCGTTTATTGCATCTTTTAAAAAATTTTCCTTAATTTTACCAATACATATTATATTAATAGATAACATAACAACCTCCTTATATTATTAGAAAGGAATAAAGAATTATGAATAGTAGTTAATATAAAATAAACTGCTATATAATTTTCATAGCAGTTTATAAGAAATTATATATTAAGAAACTGTAACTAACTTACTAGGTTCATTTCTATTAGCAACAGATACTCTTATAGAATTTTCGTCAAAGTTTTTACTTATTAATTCTTCTATAACAGTTTGATAAGCTAGTTCTGGAAAATTATTTTCTTTGCTTAAATGCCCAAGCATAACTTCTTGTAAAGATCCTTTGGACAAATAAGCTATTGTTTTACCAGCCATTTCATTAGGTAAATGACCATTTGGTCCCAAAATTCTAGTTTTTAAGTAATATGGATATTTTCCAGATTTTAATATTTCAGGATCATAATTAGATTCTAGTAAAATAAAAGAACTACCATCTAATTTATTTATTATAGAATTAGTCATATGTCCAATATCTGTTGCTATACTAATTTTATCATTATTATTTATAATATTAAAACCACAAGGATCTGCGGCATCATGAGGAATAGAAAAAGGGTCAACAGTTAAATCACCAATTTCGAATTTTTCATATGATTTAAAGGTTTTTTGATTTATATTATCAATGCGCTCTCTTTGTTTAGGCATTGCATCCCAAGTCTTTTCATTTGCATAAACAGGTATATTATATTTAGAAGATAACATCCCCAAACTTTGTACATGGTCAGAATGCTCATGTGTAACAATAACTGCATCTATATCAGAAATAGAAATATCATTAGAAGACAAAGCAGAAGTTAGTTTTTTTAAACTAACTCCACTATCTACTAATATTTTTGTATTATTACTTTCAACAAAAAGACTATTTCCCGTACTTCCACTATATAAACTTCTAAAATTTAACATTTAATTTCATCCTTTGCTTATTCAGACACTCTTTCTATTTTAGCACCCAATTGTCTAAATTTGTCTTCTATATGTTCATAACCTCTATCTATATGTTCTAGATTATAAACTTCAGTTTTTCCTTTTGCTATAGTTCCTGCTATTATAAGAGCTGCTCCAGCACGCAAATCTGAAGAATATACAGGTGCAGCAGACAATTCATTAACTCCTTGGAAAACAGCAGATTTACCAGAGGCAGTAATATTAGCTCCCATTTTATTTAATTCAGCAGTATATTGAAAACGTGAATCCCAAATACTTTCATTTATTATACTAGTTCCGTTAGCTATAGATAGAACAACACCCATTTGAGGTTGCAAATCTGTAGGAAAACCGGGATATGGTGCAGTTTTAATAGTTGCTTTAGTTGGTCTTTTAGAAGTCCAAACCCTTAAAGTATCTCCGTCAATATCTTCTACATGTGCACCGATTTCTAATATTTTAGCAGTTACACATTCTAAATGTTTTGTTATACAGTTTTTTATAGTAACATCACCTTTAGAAGCAACAGCCGCAAGCATAAAGGTTCCAGCTTCTATTTGGTCTGGTACAACTGAATATGTAGCATTACCATGCAAACTTTTAACACCATTAATTTTTATAATATCTGTACCAGCTCCACGAATATCTGCTCCCATAGTATTTAAAAAGTTTGCAACATCAACTATATGAGGTTCTTTTGCAGCATTATCTATAGTAGTAGTGCCTTCAGCAAGAACAGCAGATAACATTACATTTATTGTTGCACCAACAGATACAACATCTAAATATATAGAATTACCAATTAATTTTTTCGCTTTGGCTTGGATTTTACCTTGTGAAACATCAACCTTAGCACCTAATAATTCAAAACCTTTAATATGTTGATCTATAGGACGAGGACCTAAATTGCATCCACCAGGTAAACCTACTTCAACATCTTTAAATCTACCAAGTAATGAACCTATTAAATAATAAGAAGCTCTAAATTTTCTAGTTAATTCTAATGGTGCATGAGTAGATGTAATATTTGAAGAATCAATAGTTAAGGTATTGTCATTAACCCATGTAATTTTTGCACCTAACTCTTCTAGAATTTTACAAGAAATTTTAACATCACTTATATTAGGTACATTTTCTATTGTACAAGAACCATTAATTAAAAGTGTTGCTGGTAATATAGCAATTGCAGCGTTTTTTGCTCCACTAATTGTAACTTCACCCTTTAAAGGAGAACCACCTGTTATTATTAATTTATCCAAATTCATTACCTCCAATATATATTAAATAATATAATATTCATAAAAAATATAGTATAAAATCCATTATACCTAATAAAATATAACATAAAACAATTCTATTGACAACTATATTATAAATATTTTATTACTTTTACAAATTATTAAAAAATTCTACTATTTTAAATTTAATTTTTACACTACTATCAATATTCTTGTTATTACTATTTATAATATCATAACTTTCAGAATTTAAATTTTCTTTTAAAATATTTTTTGAATCATCAGGAACGACACCAGAAGAAGAATTAACAAAGCAAAGAGGAGGAAATAGTACGCACCACCAATTTTGACCGATAGATTCTCCTATTTCAATTTTTAAAGCGTCATAGTGTCCTGAGGGAAATGAGATATCACCATAAGATTTTGTAGGAAAATAAAAATTTCCGATAGAAATATTTATAGTATAATTATAACCATGTGAATGTATAGTTTCTAAAGCAATATTTTTAAAATCTTCTATGTGATTAGAAACAATGGAGATTATATCATTTTTTGAATTAGAATTAGATATTAATGTATTCATATAATTTATTATATTATCTCTAACAAGTAACTTTAAATTTTGGTCTTCTTCAGAATCGCTATTTGCAATTATATGTAATCTAAAGACACTAGAAGATAAATTGGCAGAAACACTCTTGGCGTAATTTGTGGAAAGCAAAAAAATATACAAGCAAAACAATATTGTTAAAGTAAAGATAAAAGCTAATTTCTTATTCATAACAACCTCCTAAATTTTATGTATTAATAGGAATATGAACAGAAATCAAAAAAAATATACAAATGAAAATAAAATAATTGTCGATGAATTTAAATAAAACAAAAATGGAAAATATTGACAAGAGAAAATAGCAATGGTAAAATTTGTAAATAGCCAAAAATAATTGGAGGGAATATTATGTATTATGAAAAAAATTTAAAGAGGATGTCTAGTTTCTACGTAAATGAGGTGCATTTAATAACAATGTTACTTCCATATATTGAAGGAAAGATTAGCGAAGATTGCAAAATTCATACAATTTTACAAAATGATTTAGAAAAAACAGTTAATGTATTATTAGAAAGATTAAACTTAAAAGATGAAGTAAAGCTAAAAATAAAATCAATAGATTGGAAAAGCAAAACAACAGAGGAATGTATAGACAAAGAAAAGAATATAAATAATAAAAGCATAAACTATATTTTAATAAATGGAGATTCAAAATTTATCAGTAAAGCAAATAATGTATTAGAAAAGCTTAATAAAAATAATGAAGATCGAAAACTTGTAATTATTAATTGCTATGATATTATTGAATTTAATAAAAATATAATTGATATTTTAAATTATACAGATAAGATATTAAACACATCTGGAGAACATGAAATAGAAGAAATTTTTCCCGAATATGTGAAAGAAAAAAAGAAAGCTTAAATATAAATTCCGTATATATTGACGAAAAAAATTTTATATTATAATATAGTATATGTCATTTATAATAATATAAAATTAAGAGAGGCAGATCAATGGAAAAAATTAATGAGGTAAAAGAAATACTAAAGAAGAATCATCAAGAGCAACTATTAATTTGCTATGATAAATTAGATAACAAAGGAAAAGAGAAGCTATTAGATCAAATATTAAGTATAGATTTTGACTTAATGAATGAACTATATGAAAACACAAAGAAAGAAATAAAAATAGGTGATGATAAAATTGAACCTATTGAATATGTGGATAAAGATAAATTATCTAAAGAAGAATATGAAAAATTAGAAAAAAAAGGAATAGAAATAATAAAAGAAGGCAAATTAGCTGTTTTAACAATGGCTGGAGGTCAAGGAACAAGGCTTGGATATAATGGACCAAAAGGTACATTTGACATAGGATTAGATACACATAAATCTTTATTTGAGTTAATTGAAGAACCAATTAAAGAAGCAAATAGTAAATACAATGTAATAATACCTTGGTATATTATGACTAGTAATGAAAATAATGCAGAAACAGTTAAATTCTTTGAGGATAATAAATATTTTGGATATCCAAAGGAAGGTATAAAATTCTTTATTCAAGGTGAGTTACCTATGATCGATAAAGAAGGAAAAATATTAGTAAATGAAGAAGGATTTTTAAAATTAGCGGCAGATGGACATGGCGGTGTCTTTGAATCAATGTTAAAAAGTGGTGTCTTACAAGATATGAATAATAAAGGAGTTGAATGGGTATTTATAGGACCAGTAGACAATCCTTTAGTAAACATGGTAGATCCGATATTTGTTGCAATTGCAGATAATAAAAAATGTATGGCAGCAGGAAAATCTGTTGTAAAAGCAAGACCAGAAGAAAGAGTAGGCGTATTTTGCAAAAGAAATTCTAAACCGAGCGTTGTAGAATATACAGAAATCTCAGAAGAAATGAGCAATAAAAAAGATGAAAATGGAGAATTAGTTTTTGGAGAATCTCATATTAATTGTAATTTATTTAATATAAAAAGAATAAATGAAATTGCAAAAAATAAGTTACCATACCATGAAGCATTTAAAAAAGCGAATTATATAAATTCAAAAGGAGAGTTAGTTACAGCTGAAAAACCAAATGCATATAAATTTGAAACATTTATATTTGATGCATTTCAAAGTATGGAAAGTATGGCAGTAATGAGAGTAAAAAGAGAAGAAGAATTTGCGCCAGTAAAGAACGCAGAAGGAATAGATAGCCCAGAAACAGCAAGACAACTATATATAAATTTTAATAAGAAAAATAAAAGATAAAACGAAGAAAAATGGGCGTTAAAGCCCATTTTTGTGTTAAAAGGAGGATAAAATGGAATATTTAAATGAATATAAAAAATGGTGTACAAGTGATGTTTTTGATGAAGAAACAAAAAAAGAATTATTAAATATAAAAGATAACAAAAAAGAAATAGAAGATAGATTCTATAAAGAGTTAGAATTTGGAACAGCTGGATTAAGAGGAATTATAGGGGCTGGAACGAATAGAATGAATATATATACTGTAGGAAAAGCTACACAAGGATTAGCCAATTACATTAAAAAGAATAATGGAGAAGAAAGAGGAGTTGCAATAGCATTTGACTCTAGACATATGTCAAAAGAATTTAGCGAAGAAGCAGCATTAATATTAAATGCAAACGGAATAAAAACATATTTATTTGATTCTTTAAGACCAGTACCAGAGTTATCTTTTGCTGTAAGAGAACTAAATTGTATAGCGGGAATTATGATAACAGCAAGCCATAATCCACCAAAATACAATGGATATAAAGTTTATTGGGAAGATGGAGCACAAATTGTGCCACCTGTAGATAAAGACATAATAAATGAAGTAAAAGCAATAGAAGATTATAAAGAAATTAAAAAAATATCTAAAGCAGAAGGCGAAAGAAAAAAACTATATACTGTAATTGGAAAAGAAATAGATGAAAAGTATATGGAAGCATTGGAAAAATTAGTATTAAATCCAGAAATTATAAAGAAACAAAAAGATTTAAAAATAGTATATACGCCGTTACATGGAACAGGAAATATACCTGTAAAAACAATTTTAAATAAATTAGGATTTGAAAAGGTATACATTGTAAAAGAAGAAGAAAAACCTAATGGGGACTTTCCAACAGTAGATTATCCAAACCCAGAAGATCCAAAAGCATTCAAATTGGCGCTAAAATTGGCAAAGGAAAAAGATGCTGATATAGTATTGGCAACAGATCCAGATGCAGATAGACTAGGGGTATATGCAAAAGATTCAAAAACAGGAGAATATAAATCTTTTACAGGGAATATGTCAGGTTTATTAATTGCAGAATATGAATTATCACAAAAAAGAGAGAGAAATAATATTCCGCAAAATGGAATATTAATAAAGACTATAGTTTCTTCAAATTTAGCAGATGCTATTTCTAAAAAATATAATATACAATTAAAAGAAGTATTAACAGGATTTAAATATATAGGAGAGCAAATAAAAATATTTGAAAAAACAAATGAAAATACATATTTATTTGGTTTTGAAGAGAGTTATGGATGTTTAATAGGAACACATGCAAGAGATAAAGATGGAATTGCAGCTGTAATGGCACTTTGCGAAGCAGCAGCATATTACAAAGAAAAGGGATTTACATTATGGGATCAAATGATAAACATATATGAGGAATATGGTTATTATAAAGAAGACTTGCTATCAATAACATTAGAAGGTGTTGAAGGAGCAAGCAAAATAAAGGAAATGATGGAGAACTTAAGAAATAATATTCCAACAAGAATAGGAGAATATAAAGTAGAAAAATTTAGGGATTATAAAACAGAAAAAATAATCAATATGGAGACCAAAGAAGAAGAAAAAACAGGATTGCCTGAATCCAATGTACTTTATTTTGATTTAGAAAATGACTTTTGGGTATGTGTAAGACCATCTGGAACAGAGCCAAAGATAAAATTCTATGTAGGAGTTAAAGGAAGTAACATAGAAGATGCAGAAATAAAAGTAAAAAAACTAAAAGAAGACCTAAATGAAATAATTGAAATGTAATAACACAAAAAATAAAGTCAATATATTAAATATTGGCTTTATTTTTTAAACGTCTAATTAAGTTTAAAATTAATTGTTGATCTGAAATATCCATATCTTTTAATTCATCTGTTATAGTTGTAACAATAGCGATTGAATTGTCTTCAAAAAATTGATTAAATAGTTGTGTTGGATTGGTATCAATAGCTTTACAAAGCAAGATAATATTATATATGCTGGCATTATATTTACCATTTTCAAATTTTGATAGATATTCAGGTGTTAAATCACTTTTTTCTGCTACTTCTTCTTGTGTAAATTTTTTACTTTTTCTAATTTGTTTATAAGTATTACCAATAATTTTATTTGCTTCTTTTAAATCCATGTGCTATCCTCCTAAAAAATTTATATTAAGTATAACAGCACTTTCACAATAATTTAATGAATTAAATAACAAAAAACTACATTTAAATTGAATTATAATTAAATTAATCATTCCAACCTTTAATTGTACTTCGTTTTATAGCCCCATATATATTAGCTCTTATGTGAGGTATTTGCTTATTTAAATCGTATAATAATTGCTTTATATCTTCACGTTTAGATTTCCCATCCATTGGACAAGCTTTAGGCATAACATTAATGTTATTATTTTTTATAAAACTACGAATCTGCTTTTCACTAATATATATTAGTGGTCGGATTAAAGTAATTTTAGACCTATCCATATAAGAAATAGGTGCGAAGGTAGAAATGCTGCCAGTATACAAAATATTCATAAGAAATGTTTCCAATACGTCGTCCTCATTATGACCTAAAGCGATTTTATTGCATCCATGTTCAATTGCAGTACTATTTAAAATACCACGTCGCAAATTAGCACAAAGAGAACAAGGATTTTTTTCTTTGCGAATGTCAAAGACGATTTCTTTTATATCGCTATTTACAACATATAATTGGACACCAATTTCGTTACAAAGCTCATATAAAATTTTAACATCAAAAAATTCAAATCCAGGATTGATAGATATAGCTATTAAATCAAACTTTTTAGGATAAAATCTTTGTAAACTTTTAAGAGCTTTTAATAAAGTTATAGAATCTTTCCCTCCTGATAAAGCTACAGCTATTTTATCACCATCATCTATCATATGAAATTCTTCAATTGCTTTTCTCATTGAACCTAATATTTTTTGCATAACAAAATCCTTTCTTAACTTTTGTTATTATACCTAAAAAATGGATAAAATTCAATAGTTTTAAAATTCCTGATGAGTTAACTTGAAAAAAAATTGTAAAATTGGTATAATACAAAAGTATTATAAATATGCACTTATAGCTCAGGTGGATAGAGCGCTCCCCTCCTAAGGGAGAGGCCGCTGGTTCGAATCCAGCTAAGTGCACCAATAGGAGAACTTATGGAAGAAAAAACTTTTTTTATGAAAAAAGCTTTAAAAGAAGCTGAAAAAGCATATTATAAAGGAGAAGTTCCAGTAGGTGCAGTAATTGTTAAAGATGGAAAAATAATTTCTAGAGGGCATAACTTAAAAGAAATAAAAAAAGACACAACAAAGCATGCAGAAATTATTGCAATCGAAAAAGCAAGCAAAAAAATAGATGCTTGGAGACTAGAAGACTGCGATATATATGTAACAATGGAACCTTGTCCAATGTGTATGGGAGCAATAATTAATAGTAGAATTCGAAAAATTTATTATGGAATACCCGATTTAAAAGCAGGAGCTTGTGGTTCAGTAATTGACTTAACTACATACAAATTTAACCATATACCTACATATGAAAAGAATGTATTAGGAGAAGAAAGTAAAGAACTATTACAAAGATTTTTTAGAGAATTAAGAGCAAATAAAAAAGATAGAGGTGTGATTAATGAAAATTAGCGAATTGAAAGATAAAAAAATTGTTCACATATGCATAATACTTGGTATTATTGCGATTATTTTAATAATAGCAGGAATTATTATGCTAAGATATCAAGTAGAAGGAGAGACAAATTTGCCATTTGAACTATCTAAAATGATTGTTATTAGTACAGCAGAAAGTAAAGAAATAGATAAAGTAGATAATTTAAAATGGAATTTTAGTATCAATCAATATAATGATATATATTTACAATTTGATAAAAATGAAGAATATAAAAAAAATACTAATATTAAAAATATTACTTTAGAAAATTTTAATATAGAAAAAAACAATAAAAAAGAAAATATAAAGTTATATCGAGCTAATTCAGAAGGGAAAATAATTGAAGATGAAGCACATTTGATAAACAATACATTAACATATAAAGGTGATAAAGAAACAAAGTTAGATGAGCTAAAGATTTCCAATCAAGGTGGAATAATTTTATTACGTTCCGTTAACGAAAATGTATGTGAAGTAAGAAATAATGAAGAAACAATTGTACATGATGGAACATTACTTTCTAAGGGAAATGCTAATATAGAAGAACTACAGTATAAATTAAGTTTTGATATAATAATAGAAACAAATAAAGACATAAAATATAAAGGTACTATAAATATAGATTTACCAACAGGAAATGTCCAAACAGAAGGAAAAACACAGATAGAAAAAACAGATTTTAGTGATGTAATATTTAAAAGAATATAAAATGTCTTGCTAAAAGTTTAAAAAACATATATAATATGAAAAGATATAAAATAAATTACAATGTTTAGCCTTTGTATGGAGGGCAATCTCAATAAAAAGCTATGAACCTTGTCAGGTCCGGAAGGAAGCAGCAATAAGTAGTGTATTTATGTGGGAAATTGCTTTCCATAGAGAGGCTAAACTTAAATTAAAGGGAAGTGAAAAAATGGCATATACAGCATTATACAGAAAATTTAGACCTTTAACTTTTGAAGAAATTGTAGGACAAGAACATATTACAAGGACATTAAAGAATCAATTAATGGCAGGAAGAGTAGGACATGCATATTTATTTAATGGATGTAGAGGAACAGGAAAAACATCTGCAGCAAAAATACTAGCAAGAGCAGTTAACTGCTTAAACCCACAAGATGGGGAACCTTGCAATGAATGTGAAATATGTAAGGCAGCTATTTCTGGATCATTAACAGATATAGTAGAAATGGATGCTGCTTCTAATAATAGTGTAGAAGATATAAGATTAATAAGAGATGAGGTAAACTTTTTACCAACCCTTGCTAAATATAGAGTATATATAATAGATGAGGTTCATATGTTATCTACAGGAGCTTTTAATGCTTTATTAAAAACATTAGAAGAACCACCTTCACACGTAAAGTTTATTTTAGCAACAACAGAGCCACAAAAATTACCAGCAACTATATTATCAAGATGTCAAAGATTTGATTTTAAAAAAATAGATTTAGAAAATATAGTAAAAAGGTTAAAAATAGTTTGTAATACAAGTAATATAGATGCAGAAGAAAGTGCGTTAAAAATTGTAGCCTCACTATCAGAAGGAGCAATGAGAGATGCACTAAGCATCTTAGAAAGATGTTTACAAGACGGAGAAAATAAAATAACAGAAGACAAAGTTAAAGAATTGGTAGGTATACCAAAATTAAAATTTATAGAAGAAATTGTAGAAAGTATACTAGATAAAGATATAGACAGTTGTTTAAAAACTCTAAAAGAAGTTATAAATGATGGTAAAGATCAAAATAACTTTTTATGGGAAGTAATAAAATATGTAAAAGATGTTTTATTATATAAAGTAACCGAAGAAACAGGAATTTATAGTGAAGGCGAAAAAGAAAAACTAAAAGAAATTGCTAATAGATGTAAAAAGGAAGAATTAGTAAATTTAATATATGAATTGTCAAATTTAGAAAATGATATAAAATGGTCTTCGCAAAAAACAATAATGATAGAAGCAGGATTTATAAAATTATGTAGTAAACAAGATGTACATCAAGAATCTTCTGTAACATATGAAAGTAAAAATATAGATAATAGCGAATTACAGGAACTACAAAGAAGATTATTCAAAATAGAAAGTTTCTTAAGTCAAGGTGGAAAAATAGCTAATAAGGAATCAAATACTACAAAGCAAAACAATATAGTAAAAAGTGTACCCAGGAAACCACTAACAAAAGAAGAACTAAAAAGTAATGCTTTTTGGAAAGAAATTATAAATAAATTTAAAAATGAAGGTAAAATGGGACTATATACAAATTTATTAAATACAACAATTTCAGAAATAAATGATATGACAATCGGAATAAATTTTGTAAATAATTTAAAACCATTGGCAAAAGAAATTTTAGAAAGACCTGAAAATATGCAATCTATAGCTAAAGAGCTATCTATAGCATATGGAAAAGAAATGAGAGTCAAACTAATAGATAATAATGAAGATGTTGGTTTGCAGAAATCTGAACTAGAGAGTTTAGTAGAAAGTTTAGATATTCCAATAGATATAATAGAATAAAATTAGGAGGTATATAATATGGCAAGACGTGGAGGGTTCCCAGGAGGTATGGGAGGATTCGGAGGAATGAATCTAAATAATTTAATGAAAGAAGCAAAAAAGATGCAGGCAGATTTAGAAAAAACACAAACAGAAATAGCTTCTAAAGATTTTGAAAGTACAGCAGGTGGCGGAGCAATAACAGTAAAAGTAAGTGGAAAAAAAGTTATAAAAGAAATAAAATTAAATAAAGACATAGTAGATCCAGATGATGTAGAAATGTTACAAGATTTAATAATTACATGTGTAAACGATGCTTTAAGTAAAGTTGATAGTGCAACAGAGCAACAAATGGGTAAATTTAACATACCTGGATTAATGTAAGGAGAAAAAATGTCAATATATTCACCATCAATAGAAAAATTAATAGAAAGTTTTGAACGATTACCTAGTATTGGAAACAAAACAGCAACAAGGCTTGCTTTTTATATGTTAAATTGCAGTGATGAAGTTGCTGAAGAGTTTGTAAAATCAATTCAAGAAGCAAGAAAAAATTTAAAATACTGCTCAGTTTGTTTTAACATTTCAGATACGGACCCATGTATGATATGTGGTAATCCTAGAAGAGATAATTCTATTATTTGCGTAGTAGAAGATGTTAAAGATATTATCGCAATGGAAAAAACACATGAATATAAAGGAGTGTATCATGTGTTACATGGTTCTATTTCACCAATGAATGGAGTAGGACCAGATGATATAAAAATAAAAGAGCTTTTAACAAGATTACAATCAGGAGAAGTAAAAGAAGTAATTTTAGCGACAAACCCAAGAGTAGAAGGTGAAGCAACAGCAATGTACTTATCTAAATTAATAAAACCATTGGGAATTAAAGTAACGAGAATTGCAAGAGGAATTCCAATTGGTGGCGATTTAGAATATACAGATGAAATTACATTATTACAAGCTCTAGAAGGACGTATGGAAATATGAGAAATATTAAGCTAACAATAGAATATGATGGAAAGGACTTTAATGGTTGGCAAAAACAACCAAATAAGTTAAATATTCAAGGAAACATAGAAAAAGTGATTTCGGAAATAACAAAAGAAGAAATAGAACTTATAGGTTCTGGAAGAACAGATGCAGGCGTTCATGCAATAGGTCAAGTAGCTAATTTTAAAACAAATTCTAATATTCCAATAGAAAAATTTGCAATTGCTATAAATTCTAGGCTAAAAAAATCTATAATTATAAAAAAAGCAGAAGAAGTTCCAGAAAGATTTCATAGTAGGTATAACTGTAAGAAAAAAACATATAGATATATAATAAATAATTCTGATATGGGAAGTGCTATTTATAGAAACTTAGAATATAATATAAAGATGCCACTTAATTTAGAAAATATGAAAAAAGCGTCAAAATATTTTGAAGGAGAACATGATTTTTCAGCATTTAAAGCTAGTGGTACTAGTAGTAAGAGTAGCGTAAGAACTATATATTCGGCAGATGTAAAAAAAGAAAATGAAAGAATAATAATAGAGCTTACTGGAAATGGATTTTTATATAATATGGTAAGGATTATATCTGGAACATTAGTAGAAGTAGGACTAGGTAAAATAAGGCCAGAAGAAATAAAAGATATAATAGATTCAAAAAATAGACAAATGGCTGGAAAAACATTACCACCATATGGATTATATTTAGTAGAAGTTAACTATAATTAGTAGCAAAAAAATAAAACATTCATAATATATATAAAGGGCAAGGAGAAAATATTCTCCACACATAACTTCTAAAAAAGAAGTATGAAAGGATTGAAAATTATGAATGTTTTATTAATATTTTTTGCAATACCACTTGCAGTAATAGTAATATCTATAGCCTTAGAAAAGCTTTTAGATTGCCCAGTACTCGTTTCAGCAATAATATTTTCTATATTATTATTAATTGCAGTATTTTATACTACAACAATATTTTTTATTTTAACAGTAATATATGCTATAATATCTTTTATATCAGCATGGCTTTGCAAATATTTTTATAAATTTATATGTAATTTAAGAAAATGTAATAATAATTGTAATAGTGAAGAAAATAATAGA
This sequence comes from uncultured Clostridium sp., assembly GCA_900552655.1. Lineage (GTDB taxonomy): Bacteria > Bacillota > Clostridia > TANB77 > CAG-508 > Merdicola. The sequence continues at coordinate 8,644 of USAE01000019.1, read as the reverse complement.
ACGCTAAATGTAAATGGTAGAGTAAGAATTTTAGATTCTAGCAATAATAACCAAAATAATCAAAATACGCAAAATTCATCTGGAACTTTTTGTGGATGTTATAGAAGAAGATAGATAAGGAGTTTTTATGAGAATAGACAAATTTTTAAAAGTAGCACGAGTTATAAAAAGAAGGACAATAGCAAATGAAATGGCAGATAAAGGTAGAATATTTGTTAACGAAAAACAAGTAAAACCTAGCTATGAAGTAAAAATTGGAGATATAATAGAGATAAAATTTGGAGAAAAAATATCTAAATTTAAAATTATAGAAATTCCAAAAGTTCAAGGAAAAAATATGCCGGAGATGATAGAATTATTGTAATTAATTCTCATCTTCGGCTATTGTTTTTGCTATATTATAAATAAGTTTTTGCTTTTCAGGTGAACATTTTTCTAAAAGTTTTTTAAAATCTTCTTCTAAATATGATTCTGAATTTTCAGAACTTCCAGATAATATATAACCTTCAGAAACATCTAATAATTCACAAACTTGTGTTAATCTATTTAAATTTAAGTGAGAATGACCACGTTCTACTCTACTTAAAAAAGCTATAGAAACATCTATTTTCTCGGCTAAATTTTCTTGTGTCATATTTTTTGCAAGTCTAGCTCTTTTTAATCTTTCTCCAATTATAGAATAATCTAAAGCCATTGTGCTCCTCCTAATAATTTAATAAAATTAATATAGCATTTTGATAAACAAGCTGGAAGAAACTAAATAGTAAATATTAACTAATGAATTGATAATATTTTTCCAAAAATACCAACAAATTATTCCTAAATTTTATAAAAAATTATTGATAACTATTATCACTTATGTTATGATGATAGAAGAGTCTAAAAAAGGCAAAAATATATCAGGAGGTATGTTATGAAATTCAAACAATGGGAAGGTTTTAAAGAAGAAGGGGAATGGACTAAAGAAATCGACGTAAGAGGTTTTATTCAAGCAAACTATATTCCATATGAAGGTGATGAAAGCTTTTTAAAAGGGGTTTCAGATAAGTCAAAAAAATTGTGGGAGAAAGTATTAGACTTATATAAAGAAGAAAGAGAAAAAGGAGTTTTAGATGTAGATTGTAAAACACCCTCTAGAATAGATGCTTATGCAGCAGGTTATATAGATAAAGATTTAGAAGAAATTGTGGGACTTCAAACAGATGAACCATTAAAAAGATCTATTATGCCAAATGGTGGTATTAGAATAGTGGAAAAATCAGCTGAAAGTTATGGTTATAAAGTTGATGATGAAGTAGAATATATTTATCATAACTTAAGAAAAACTCATAATGATGGTGTATTCCAAGTATATACAAAAGATATTAGAGCAGCTAGAAGTGCACATTTATTAACAGGTTTACCAGATGGATATGGAAGAGGCAGAATTATTGGAGATTACAGAAGAGTTGCATTATATGGAGTAGATGCGCTAATTGAAGATAAGAAACTATTATTAGAAACATCTTTAGATACAGACGAATTTACAGAAGAAATAATTAGACAAAGAGAAGAAGTTTCTGACCAAATAAAAGCATTAAATCAATTAAAAGAAATGGCTAAATCTTATGGTTTTGATATATCTGAGCCAGCATCAAATGCTAAAGAAGCTATACAATGGTTATATTTTGCATATTTAGCAGCAATAAAAGACCAAAATGGTGCAGCAATGAGTTTAGGAAGAACATCAACATTCCTAGATATATATATTGAAAGAGATTTAGAAAGAGGAATTATAACAGAAGAAGAAGCACAATCACTAATGGATCAATTTATAATAAAACTAAGAATGGTTAGATTCTTAAGAGCACCAGAGTATAATGAATTATTCAGTGGAGATCCAGTATGGGTAACAGAAAGTATAGGTGGTATGGGAATAGATGGAAGAACTTTAGTTACAAAGAATTCTTACAGAGTATTACATACATTAGAAAATTTAGGAGCAGCACCAGAACCAAACTTAACTGTATTATGGTCAAAATACTTGCCAGAAGCATTCAAAAAATATTGTGCAAAAATCTCAATAGATACATCATCTATTCAATACGAAAATGATGATTTAATGAGAATCACATTAGGAGATGACTATGGTATTGCATGTTGTGTTTCTGCAATGAAAATAGGAAAACAAATGCAATTCTTTGGAGCTAGAGCGAATTTAGCTAAAACTTTATTATATGCAATAAATGGAGGAAGAGACGAAAAGTCTGGAAAGCAGATTACACCTAAATTTGCGCCAATAACTTCAGAATATTTAGACTATAATGAAGTTATGGAAAAATTTGACCAAATGATGGACTATGTTGCTAAAATATATATTAAGGCATTAAACGCAATTCATTATATGCACGATAAATATTCATATGAAGCTCTGGAAATGGCATTACATGATAGAGAAGAAGACATATTAAGAACTATGGCTTGTGGAATTGCTGGTTTATCTGTTGTTGCAGATTCGCTTTCTGCTATAAAATATGCAAAAGTAAAAGTAATAAGAGATGAAACAGGACTTGCAGTTGACTACGAAGTAGAAGGAGACTTCCCTAAATATGGAAACGATGACGACAGAGTAGATGATATTGCTGTAGAATTAGTAAAAACATTCCAAAGAAAATTACAAAGACATATGACATACAGAAATTCTAAACATACATTATCAATATTAACAATTACGTCAAATGTTGTTTATGGTAAAGCAACAGGAAATACACCAGATGGAAGAAGAGCAGGAGAACCATTTGGACCAGGTGCAAACCCATTACATGGAAGAGATACAAATGGAGCGCTAGCTTCTATGAATACAATTGCAAAATTACCATACGAATATTCTGAAGATGGTATATCTTATACTTTTGCAATAACTCCAGGAACATTGGGTAAAGACAAAGAAACACAAATTAGTAACATGGCAAGAATGCTAGAGGGGTATTTTGTAAAAACAGGTCATCATATAAATGTTAATGTTTTTGATAGAGCATTATTAGAAGATGCTATGGAACATCCAGAAAAATATCCTCAATTAACAGTTCGTGTATCTGGATATGCTGTAAACTTTATAAAACTTACAAGAGAACAACAATTAGATGTTATAAACAGAACAATTCATGAAAGAGTATAATAAAAAAATAAAGGGATTTAGGACGATATTGTTCCCTAAATCCCATTTTAATGCATAAATGTATTGAAATTGGAGGTAATATGATAGACTTAAAAAATGAAATAAGGATACATTCATTTGAAACATTAGGGGCTGTTGATGGACCAGGTATAAGATTTGTAATATTTACACAAGGTTGTAATTTACAATGCAAATATTGCCAAAATCGAGATACTTGGGATATTAAAGCCGGTACAACATACAAAGTAAAAGATGTAGTGAAAAAGATAGAAAGATATACAGCATATATGGGAGATGAAGGTGGAATTACGGTAAGTGGTGGAGAACCATTGCTACAACCAGAAGCTTTAATAACATTGTTTAAAGAAATGAAAAAAATGGGAATAAGGGTAGCTGTAGATACTTCTGGAAACTTACCTTTAACAGAGAAAATTAAAGAAGTTATCGAACTTACAGATTTGTTTTTATTAGATATTAAATGTATAAACAATAATATATGCGAAGAACTAATTGGCAGATCAAACAATTATGAATTAGAATTTGCAAAATATTTAAGTGAGCAAGGGAAAAAAATGTGGATAAGACAAGTTTTAATACCAGGTTATACAGACAAAAAAGAAGATTTAGAGAAATTAAAAAAATTTATAGCTTCATTAAAAAATGTAGAAAAAGTAGAAATATTACCATATCATAACTTAGGCAAGTTTAAATGGGAAGAGTTAAAAGTTCCATACGAATTAGAAGATGTAAAGATGCCAAGTAATGAAGAAATAGCAAGGGCAAAAGAAATACTAGGAATTCTTTAAAATAAGTTTAATAGATATTGTATAATAAAAAGTGGAAAACTATATTAAAAAAATAGTTTTCCACTTTTTATATAATTTTATTAAAAAATTAAATCTAATATAATTCCAGAAATTACTCCAATAGAAAATAATAATGTTGTTATTTTTATATTTTCCTTTAAATTATCGTTTGTTCTAAATAATACTAATAAACCAACTCCTGTATTAACTAAAAGACCAGCAATCATTGTAGCAAAATTAAGTACATCTGAAACATATAATTGGGTAATTAGAACAGAAGATGCACAATTAGGAATAAGTCCTACCAAAGAGGATACAATTGGTCCAACTATAGGTGTAGAATTTAAAACTTTTGCTAAAGTATCTTCTCCAATAAAAAATATAATTAAATTTAAAACGAAAGATATAATTAAAATATATAAAGTAATATTAATAGTATGCTTTAGAGAAGATTTAAATATTCCGTGTTCACAGTCACAATGCTCATGCTCGCATAAATCCTTTATTTCAGGTTCTTGGCTTTCGTTTTCAAATTGTTTTCTGAAAAATAAATCAATTATAAAACCAATAATAATAGCAATGGCAAGTTTTATACCTAATATAGTAAAAATTATTTTAGCATCTATTTCTGAAGAAATTAATATTGGTAACATTTCGTCAGACGTAGATAAAAATATTGCAATTAATGTACCTAGTGTAATAATTCTAGCAGAATAAAGACTAGAAGCTGCAGCAGAAAAACCACATTGAGGTATAATTCCTAAAACTCCTCCAAAAAATGGACCAAAACGTCCAGATTTTTTTATAGCATTTTTAGTCTTATGACTAGTTTTATGTTCCATAAATTCCATTATTATGTATGTAATTAATAAAAATGGAATTAACTTTACAGTATCTATTAATGTATCTAAAATAACATCCCACATAATAATTCTCCTATCTTTAAATAACATAAATATTTTACTATAAAATACCAATATTTTCAAGTAAATGTTGCAAAGTAGAAAAAAATATGATAAAATATTCGTGCTGAAAAGAGAAATCTTTTCTCCTTACCCATTTAGATAATGGGTTATATAACCATGAGGAGGTGAAAATAATGAATAAATACGAGAGTGTTATCATTATTAATCCATCAATAGAAGAACAATCAATAAAAGATTTAATTAAAAAGTTCTCTGATTTGATTAATAATAATGGTAAAGTAGAATCTGTAGAAGAACGTGGAACACAAAAATTAGCTTATCCTATAAAGAAAAAAGAAGAAGGATATTATGTAATAATCAACTTCGAAGCTAAACCAGATTCAATAGATGAATTAGAAAGAAACTACAGAATAGAAGACAACGTAATGAAATTTATAGTTGTAAGAAAAGAAGCTTAATTTAATGGGGGAGCCTTTATTAAATTAAGAAAGGATAGGTAGAAAATGAATAAAGTAGAATTATTAGGTAGATTAACTAGAGATCCAGAAGTAAGATATACACAAACAAACAATACTTTAGTAGCTTCATTCTCATTAGCTGTTAATAGAAGATTTGCTCGTCCAGGAGAAGAAAGACAAGCAGATTTCATTAATATTGTAGCTTGGAGCAAACTAGGAGAATTTTGTAGTAAATATTTTAAAAAAGGTCAACAAGTTGCTATTATAGGAAGAATTCAAACAAGAACTTGGGATGATGACCAAGGTCAAAAACATTATATAACAGAAGTTGTTGCAGAAGAAGCATATTTTGCAGAAGGTAGAAGAGATGCAGAATCTGCAGGAAGTTTTGATAATACATTTGGTGGAATGCCAACAGGTGGAGATTCAGACTTCGAAACTACTTCAAATGATGATTTACCATTTTAGTTAGAAAGGGGGAGAAATAAATGGCAGATAAAAAGCAAAATAGAAGAAACAATAGAAACGATGACGATTTCAATCCAAGATTTAGAAAAATGAGAAAAAAAGTATGTCCTTTATGTGCAGATAAAGACTTAGAATTAGATTATAAAAATGCAGAACAATTAAAAAAATTTATAAATGATAAAGGTAAAATTTTACCAAGAAGAGCAACAGGAGCTTGTGCTAAGCATCAAAGAGATATTACTTTAACAGTAAAAAGAGCAAGACATATTGCAGTTTTACCATATACTCAAAACTAATTGAATTCGTAAAAAAGTAGCTATAATTTTAAATTATAGCTACTTTTTTGTACTAGAGAATTATATAAGAAAAATTAATTTTATGTTGAAAAAAATAGGAAAAAGGTTTAAAATATAAAGTAGACATAAAAATGTAAAGGAGAAGCGAAATGAAACGTGAAATCATTATTAGCACGGAAAATGAAATTCGCCGTAGACGGGAGGATGTATACTACGCCTACTACTTTGATGAAATACCTGTATGGTTGATTGCTGAACTTTCTGGATTCAGTGAAAGAACTATTAAGAGAGATTTACAGTATATTGAAGAAAACTTAGAGGTGTTTAGAGATAATTAGAAAAGAAACCTTCAGCATTTGCTGAAGGTTTCTACAGTATAAGAAAAATAAAACGGGAAATTTAAGGACTATTAACTGATTCTAGTTTTATATATTTCTTATTTTGAACCTAATATCATCACCGAAGAATTTACATATGTTATAATATCCAACTATTCGAGAAACTATTCTTTCGTCATATATAGAAAATAAATTTTGAATAGAAAGATTTGTAGAGATAATAGTTTTTTTATTATTTAATATTCTAGTGTTAATAATATTAAACAATTCTGTAAATTTTATATTATTAATAGACTCTGTTCCTAAGTCATCTATAATTAATAAATCTGCATTAAGTACATTATTTAAGAAATCTTTAGAAACATTGTTTTTACCAAATTTGCAATCAATTATATTATCTAACATGATTGGAGCTGTTTGATATAATACAATTTTACCATTATCTATTAATTCTTTTGCAATGCAATTAGAAAGGAAGGTTTTACCAAGCCCAGGGTTACCTGTAAACAATAAATTTTTTCCTTTAGGATTATCAAAATCAGATAAAAAATTATCTATAATTTTTTTAATAATTAATATGTTTTGTCTTGGTGAAACAGAAGAATGATATTTTTGTTCATTAACTTCATCAGAATACATATTAATATTAAAAGTACTAAAATTTTCAAAATCTAGTTTATTAATATTACATTTATTATATGAAATATTAATTAATTTTTGCTTTAAACAAGAACACATTGTAAAATTACCGTTAGAATGAATGTAACCGGTATCGTTACAAATAGAACATTCATATTTAGGTAATAAGTCTGATTCAGTTAAATTTATTTTTTCTAAAAGTGAATGTTTATTTGCTTTTAATAATTCTAATTTTTGCTTTAAAAGGTTTACTTTAGAAAAATCAGAAGATTGTAATTTTTCCTTAGCAAGGCTAAGACCACATTTTGCAATTTCAGAATTTATTTTTTCAAACTCTGGATACTTACTAAATAAAGATTCTATATTTTTATCTGCAATTTGCTCAGCACGTAATCTTTTAATTTCATATTCTTTTAATAAATCTTTTAATACATTGTCTGCCATATATTAAAACTCCTTAACTATTTGCATATAATGAATCTAAATTATTATATGTTCTTTGCTCAAAACTTTTGTAATTAGTTTGTTTTTCTAAAGTCTTTTTATTTTGATTTTGGACCTTCATTTGTTCAAGATAATTATTAACATCTGTTGTTGTATGTAAGTTATGCTCATTCCAGTTTGAAATTAATTTGTCTAAATAATCAAAATTAAAATTAGATTTAGAAGTAGTTCTCTTTAGTGCGATTTCTATTATATCCATAGAATAAGAATAATCTACAACCCATTTTTCAATATAAGCACTTTCATATTGAGTTAAAGGACGAGATAATCCAAGTTTCTTAGAAATTTGTTTCTTTATTAGTGATAATTTTTCTTGTTTTGCATAGTAATTGTCTAAATCGGTAAAATTTTGAATATGATTTTTGTGCCATCCATCTGCAACAGCTTGAATATAATTTCTATGTAATGCAGAACGTTCTAAACAATATCTGAATAATGCAATCATTACTTGCTCATCAAAACCATATTTATTAAACCATAAGTCAATATCGCTATACCAAGAAGGAGACATCATTCCTTGGAAACAAGAATTATTAATTTCTTCTATCGCTTTTGCTCTATACTGGTTTTTAGCATTGGAAAGGGCATTTTCTGGTGATGAAGTTAATTTTGGAGAATATAATTTATTTAATTCTCGTTCTTGTAAATCAACAACAATGTAACCATTATTTTTCTTAATTAAAATTTCTTGTTCTTCCCAATAAGCTATCGCTTCTTGAATCGTCTTAAAAGGAATATTTAATGCTTTTGAAAGATCATTAATTTTTATTTCTTTGTTATATTTTGCAAGAAAAACAATATATAAATATACTTTTATATAATCACCATTTGCTTGAGCCATATATTCTGTAAAAAATATATCTGGCAAGTTTGTTTCAGAAAATAAAAAGTTTTTATCACTTTGTTCTAATTTCATTTTTCCCCTCCTACAATTATATCATTATAGCATTATAAAAAAAAATTTACAATAACAAGAAATAACAAAAAATACAAAATAAAGCAGACAAACACTATTTAGGTGTCAAAAAAATTTTTTCGGTATAAATATATAT
>USAE01000018.1 GCA_900552655.1 uncultured Clostridium sp. | reverse complement strand
ATTCCTTTTGAGATAAAAAAGATAAAAATTATCCTTGAAATTATAAAAAGGGTAAAGAGATTAAAAAAATTATTTAAATTTTAATATAAAATTTACTAGTGAAAGCTCTCTAAAAGATTTAAAATATATTTCGAAAGAAGAAGTTAATTTATCTTCTTATTTGCAAAAACTTTTAACTAATAAACAAACTGCTAGTAATATAAAGGTTTCTAGTCCTTATACTAACCAGCTTTTAAAACAGTTAAATTTTAATTGGTCTAATATAAATACTAATTATTTTAAACACGGATTGGAGGAAAATTTAAAATGAAGAAAAAATTGGACAAAAATTGGAAAAGATTAATTTTAGTTTATAATTTAGTTTGTATTGCTGTTTCATTATTCTTTTATAAACTTGTACCACTTTTTCTATGTTATCCACCAAATTCTTTGGATAATGAATTTCAAGTTTTTATAAATGGTCTTACATACACTCAGCAATATATAATGATTGTATTAACTAGCTTAGTAACAGAAAACATCATATTACTACATAGTTTAAGAAAAGCTAATAAAATAAAAAATGAATTAATACATACTTCTAAGAAAAACATTACAAAAATATATTATAAACTTTCTAAGACCATATCTAGAATACCTAATTTAATTTATATAATACAAATTGTTGTTCCTGTTCTTATGATTGCTGTTACCTTTAGTTTATTACAGGGAGAATTATTTATTACTTTAAAAGTTTGTTTGCTATTTTTATCTATGCTTACATTAATAGCAAGTATTTCTTATATATTTTCTAAAAAAACTTTTCAAAATATTTTAGTAGAAATATATACTGATGTTTCTGGATATTCGAACATAGATAGTAACTTTAATAAATATGTAAAAAGATCTAGTATTAAAAATGTAATTTTTGTTGTAACTATTCCAATGTTTATTGTTACTGCAATTTTAGTTGCTTTATCTGGATATTCTTCTATTATACGAGAAACCGGTAATTTAACTTATGATTTATATAACCAAGAACTGCAGTCTATAGATGTTCCTACTAACACTACTGAAGATGTAAAAGAACTTTTAAATAATAAACTTTTAAATATAAATTATATAAAACCAACACTAGATTCATATTTTATAATTGACCCTTCTGGAAATATAACTACTTCTAATTCTAAGGAATTGTCTATATTCTTTACAACATATATGAAAGACTTATCTTCTACTCTTCCAGAAAAGAATAGAACTTATGACTTTTATGGCGATGATTCACAAGGTGTTTTTAGAGAAGTTAACATTAATGGCGAATCTTGGACAATTGGTATACGTTATAATCTAGTTTCTAATACTATTTTAATTGGATTATTGTCTATATTTGCTGTATTGTTTATAGTTAATATAATTTTATTAAGATATTTTGCAAATTATATAGCAAATGAAATAAATAGAGTTTCTGTTGCACTTTTAAAAATTGTTGAAAAAAATAATACTAATACAACACTTCCTGTTGTATCTAATGATGAAATTGGGGACTTAGTAAATGCTTTTAACGAAATTCAGCATTTAACAAAAACTAATATAGACAAAATTCATAACAATCAAAATATGCTAGTAGAAAGAGAACGTTTAGCTTCTTTAGGACAATTAATTGGAGGTATTGCTCATAATTTAAAAACTCCTATAATGTCTATTGCCGGAGCTTCTGAAGGTCTTTCAGACCTAATTAAAGAGTATGATTCTTCTATTGGAGATAATGATGTAACTGAAAAAGATCACCATGATATTGCAAAAGACATGACAGCTTGGGTAGATAAAATTCGAACTTATACAGAATATATGTCAGATGTAATAACTGCAGTAAAAGGTCAAGCTGTTAATTTTTCATCTACAAATAATATTCATTTTTATATGGATGAATTGCTTAAAAATATTAATATTTTAATGAAACACGAATTAAAAAATGCATTAGTTACACTTAATGTAATTAATAATGTTCCTTCTAGCATATATATTAATGGGGATATAAACTGTTTGGTTCAAGTAATAAATAATATGATTACCAATGCTATACAATCATACAATAATGCACCAAATAAAACTATAGATTTAATATTAAATGTTAAGGACAATAATTTGGTAATACAAATTAAAGATTATGGACCTGGTATTTCTAAAGAAGTTCAAGAAAAGTTATTTAAGGAAATGATTACTACAAAAGGGAAAAATGGAACTGGGCTTGGCTTATTTGTTTCTTATTCTACTATTAAAGCCCACTTTAATGGTAATATTCTATGTGATTCTAACAAAAATGGAACTACATTTTCTATTGTAATACCATTAGCTCCAAAAAAATAAAATAATTATTTATTTGCTATATAAAAACTTGATTGTTCCATAATAATATATTTCTTAAAATTCTCCTAATAGGAGAATTTTTCTTTTATACAAAAATTTTACATTTTTTTGTATTTTTTTGACATTTTTCTTGCTTTTATAATTAATTATTTATATAATCCACTTATTAGGAGGCCTGTTATTATGAGAAAGAATCAAGTTACAACAAAAAACGCTAACTTTAAGGTAATTGCTGTAGATGATGAGCAAGGTATTTTAGATTCATTGTCTATATTTATGAAAAGATCTAGTTACGATTTTGTTGGTATAACAGATCCAATTGAAGCTATAGATAGAGTAAAAACAGAACATTTCGATTTGATGATATTAGATTTTATTATGGATCCAATTCATGGTGACAAAGTTGTAGAAGAAATTAGGAAATTTAACAAAGATTTATATATTCTTCTATTAACCGGACACAAAGATTTGGCTCCACCTTTAGAAACTATTCATCAACTTGATATTCAAGGTTATTGTGAAAAGAGCGATAAGTTTGACCAATTATTATTATTAATAGAGTCAGCGCTAAAGTCTGTAAATCAGATGAGAATTATAAACAAAATGAACGACAATTTAAAAAATTCCTACATGGATAGTATTGAAATATTACGCCACACTGTAGAAGCAAAAGATCCTTATACTAAAGGACATTCTGACAGGGTTTCACAATATGCAGTTTTACTTGGTAAAAAACTTAACTTACCTGATGACGATATTGAAAAGTTAAAAATTGGTGGTCTTTTCCATGATATAGGAAAAATTGGTATTCCAGACAGTATCCTTCTAAAAGAATCTAAATTAACAGATGAGGAATACACTAAAATTAAGGATCATCCTTTAATAGGCTATAATATGCTAGCACATGCTGAAATGTTTAAGCATATTCTAGACATTATTAAATATCATCACGAAAGATTTGATGGTAGTGGATATCCTGAAAAATTAGAAGGTATAAACATTCCTTATCTTGCACGCATAACTTCTGTTGTAGACAGTTTTGATGCAATGACCTCTAAAAGAAGTTATAGGGATTCATTACCAATGGACGTTGTAAAATCTGAAATATTAAAAAATCTTGGTGTACAGTTTGACCCAGAAATAGGTATAGCTTTCCTAGATATTTTAGATAATGATTTTAATTCCATTAAACAAATACAAGAAAAGTACTAATGTTTTTTTGTATTTAATATAATTAATTTAAGGAGGGGATTTTAAAATGGTTTTAACTGCTTCAGAATCAAGAAAACAAGCTAGAGAATCTTTAAGAGGGAAATGGAGTATTGTTATTTTAACATTTTTACTTTTTACAGTTTATAGTACTTTAGTTTCTTTTCTAGGTATGATTCCATTTTTAGGAATAATTTTTTCAATTGCTGGATTTATCTTTTTAGTTCCATTCACATATGGACTTCTTATGAGCATGATGAAATTAAAAAGAGGAGAAACTATAAATTGTTATGATTTCTTTATATTGGGATGGCAAAACTTTAGCAGAGCTTGGAGTCTTACAGGTAGATTATTATTAAAAATGATTATACCACTTGTATTAATAATTGTTGGTATATTCTTTTCTATAGCGTCTCTTACAGCTAGCTTTATTGGTGGTATTGGAACAGGTTCTTCTGACATTTTCGCTGCTGGAAGTGCTTTATCATTAGTTGGCACTATAGTAGCTATAGTTGGATATGTATTTACAGCTATATACACATTTAAATATGCTTTAAGTATGTATATTGCAGTAGACAATCCAAATATGCTTCCACTTGATTGTGTAAACAAAAGTGCAGAACTTATGAATGGACATAAAGGTCGTTTATTCTGCTTAATGTTTTCATTCATTGGATGGTACTTATTAGCCGCAGTATTAACTGCTATACCATTCGTTGGAGTTATCGTACCATTTGTAATATCAATTGTATTAGCACCATATATTCAAATGGCATGTTTAGTATTCTACGAAAACAGAACAGGAATAGATACTTCAGCAACATATGCAGATGGATCTGTTGCTACATCAAACGAAATAGCTGAACAATCTGGTTCTACAGATGTAAAAGCTGAAATAGTAGATATACCTAATACAGAGGACAAATAAATAAATCGGGATTTTGGTTTTCTCCGGGATCGGGGGACGTTCCTTAAAATCCCGTTTCACTAATATTAAACAAAAAAAGCTTCTTATACATATGTATAAGAAGTTTTTTTGTTTATCCTATCTTCATAGAAAGCTTTACTTTTTGTCTTTCGCTATCTATTCCAATAACTTTTACTTTTACTATATCTCCAACAGCAACTATGTCTGATGGGTTTTTAACGAATTTTTCACTAAGTTCTGATATGTGGACAAGTCCATCATGTTTTACACCAATATCCACAAACGCTCCAAAGTCTATTACATTTCTAACTGTTCCCGTTAAAATCATACCTTCTTTTAAGTCTTCAAATTTTAGTACATCTTGTCTTAATATTGGTTTTGGCATATCTTCCCTTGGGTCTCTTCCCGGCTTAGATAATTCTTCTATTATATCTTTTAATGTCATTTCTCCAATATTTAACTCTTTAGATGTTTTTTCTAAATTTAAGCAACTTAATTTTTTTCTAAATTCGGCTATTTTTTCTTTATCCTTTAAATCTTCTACTTTATATCCTATTGTTTGTAGTAAGTTTTCTGCTGTTTCATAGCTTTCTGGGTGTACAGCTGTGTTTTCTAATGGATTTTTTCCATCTGGAATTCTAATGAATCCTGCACATTGCTCGAATGCTACTTTTCCTAATTTAGGTACTTTAAGTAATTCTTTTCTTGTTGATATTTTTCCATTTTCATCTCTATATTTAACAATATTTTTGGCAATTGTTTTATTTATTCCAGAAACATAAGAAAGAAGTGATGCTGTCGCAGTATTTACATCTACTCCTACCTTGTTAACACTATCTTCAACAACTCCTGCTAAACTTTCTTCTAATTTCTTTTGGTTTACATCATGTTGGTATTGCCCAACTCCTATAGATTTTGGGTCTATTTTAACAAATTCTGCAAGTGGATCTTGTAATCTTCTTGCTATAGATATAGCCCCTCTTATAGAAACATTTATATCTGGATATTCCTCTGTTGCAAGCTTAGAAGCAGAATATACAGAAGCCCCTGCTTCACTTACTATTGTATATAAAACTTCATGATCACATTTTTTTATCATTTCAGAAACAAATAATTCAGATTCTCTAGAAGCTGTTCCATTTCCTATTGCAATCATATTAACATTATTCTTATTAATTAGTTTTACTAATTCTTTTTCTGCACCTTCTACATCATTTTGTGGCTCTGTTGGGTATACTGTTGTAATATCTAAAACCTTACCAGTTTCATCTATTATCGCTATTTTACACCCTGTTCTGTATGCTGGGTCAAATCCCATAACAGTAATTCCTTTTATTGGCGCTCCTAATAATAATTGTTTTGCATTTTTTCCAAATACTTTTATTGCTTGTTCTTCTGCTTTTTCTGTTAAGTCAGATCTTATTTCTCTGTCTATAGATGGCTCTATTAATCTTTTAAAACTATCTTGAATAGTATCTTTTAGATAATTTGTAAATTGTGTTTCACCTTTTATTATATCTTTTTCTATCTTCTCCAAAATAATTTCTTCTTCTTTTTCTATTTTTACTTTTAGGAACTCTTCTTTTTCCCCTCTATTTATTGCTAAAATTCTATGGCTTGGTAGTTTATTTACGTTTTCGCTAAAGTCATAATACATCTCGTATGCAGATTTTTCTTCTGGTTTTGTAGCAATTGTTTTTATAACGCCTTTAGAATATATAATTTTCTTTATTAATTTTCTATATTCTGGGTTGTCAGATATCATTTCTGCAATTATATCTAAAGCTCCGCAGATTGCTTCCTCTGGAGTTTTTACTTCTTTTCCTTCATTTATATATTCTTCCGCAATCTTTGTAATATCTCTTTTTTCTTCTTGTTTTAAAATTATTTCTGCAAGTGGCTCTAAGCCTTTAGCCTTTGCAACAGTCGCTCTAGTCTTTTTCTTTTGTTTATATGGTCTATAAATATCTTCCACTTCTGCAAGTGTAATCGCATTTTCTAAATCTTTTGTAATTTCTTCTGTTAATTTTCCTTGTTCATTTATAGAATTAGTAACTTCTTCTTTTCTTTTTTCTAAATTCCTTAAATAATTTAGTCTTTCTCCAAAAGTTCTTAATATTTCGTCTGAAAGACCACCAGTTACTTCTTTCCTATATCTTGCTATAAAAGGAATTGTATTACCTTCATCTATTAATCTTATAGTATTTTCTACTTGAGCAGGTTTTATGTTTAATTCTTCTGCTATAATCTTTATTATTTTATCCATTTTATCTCCCTTCACGCTGAGATTTAGAGTATTTTTACCGGATTTTTTAATAAAGTTTTCAAACTTTATTTTAGTAAGGCTTAATACCAAAACATTAAACCGGGATTTTAAGGACCGTCCCCAAATCCCGGATTCCGGTTTATTCTAATCCTAAGTATTCGTTATAAGTACATTCTTTATCTATAACAGTTCCATCTTTTTTTATGTCTATAATACGATTTGCTACTGTTTGCATTAATTGATGGTCATGTGATGCAAATATCATATTTCCTTTAAATCTTTCCATTCCTTCGTTTAATGCTGTAATACTTTCCATATCTAAATGGTTTGTTGGCTCGTCAAAAATTAAAAAGTTTGCACCAGATAGCATTAGTTTAGATAAAACACATCTTACTTTTTCTCCTCCTGATAAAACCTCTACATTTTTTAATGCTTCATCTCCAGAAAATAACATTCTTCCTAAGAAGCTTCTTACATATGTTTCGTCTGGGTCTTTAGAATATTGTCTTAACCAGTCTGTTATGTTTAAATCTTGTGTAAATAAGTAACTATTGTCTTTTGGGAAATATGCATTAGTTATTGTTGTTCCAAAAGATATTTCTCCTTCGTCTGGCTCGATTTCTCCTGCTAATATTTGGAATAGTACTGTTCTTGCATTTTCATTATCTGCTAATATTGCAATTTTGTTATCTGCTTTTACTGTAAAAGATACTTTGTCTAATACTTTTTCTCCTTCTATTGTTTTGCTTATATTTTTAACTGTTAGAATATCTTTTCCTGGCTCTCTGTCTGCTTTAAAGTCTATATATGGGTATCTTCTATTTGATGGTTTTATTTCGTCTAATTGAATTTTTTCTAATGATTTTTTCCTTGATGTTGCTTGTTTTGACTTAGAAGCATTCGCACTAAAACGTGCTATAAAGTCTTGTAATTCTTTTATTTTTTCTTCCTTTTTCTTATTTGCATCTTTCATTTGTTTTAATGCAAGTTGGCTAGACTCATACCAGAAGTCGTAGTTACCTGGATATACTTTTATTTTTCCAAAGTCAACATCTGCTATATGTGTACATACTTTATTTAAGAAATATCTATCATGAGATACTACAATTACTGTGTTTTCAAAATTTATTAAAAATTCTTCTAACCATTGAATTGTTTTTAAGTCTAAGTCATTTGTAGGCTCGTCTAATAATAAGATATCTGGATTGCCAAATAAACTTTGCGCAAGTAATACTTTTACTTTTTCTCTGTCTTCAAGTTCTTTCATTTGTTTGTAATGATTTTCTGGTGATATTCCTAAATCATTTAATAAAGTAGCCGCATTTGTTTCTGCATTCCAACCATCTAGTTCTGCAAATCTTTCCTCTAATTTAGCAGCTTTCATACCATCTTCTTCTGAGAAATCTTCTTTTGCATAAATTTCTTCTTTTTCTTTCATAATGCTATACAATTCTTGGTTTCCCATTATAACAGCATCTAATACCATTTCGTCATCATATGCAAAGTGATCTTGTTTTAATATAGATATTCTTTCACCTTTATCTATACTTACATCTCCTTTGCTTGGTTCTAATTCTCCAGAAAGCACTTTTAAGAATGTAGATTTTCCTGCTCCGTTTGCACCTATTATTCCATAGCAGTTTCCTTTTCCAAATTTAATGTTTACGTCTTCAAATAATATTCTTTTTCCAAAACGTACTGTTACGCCATTTACAGCTAACATGTCTTCTCCTCCTTATTCTTTATTAATTTAACATATCTTTTTTCTTTAACCATAATATTGAAAGTATTGTAAGCAATGTTGCTATAAATGTCATTATCCAAAATCCAAATGTGCTTCCCTCAAATGGTAGCTTTACATTCATTCCCCAAAAACTTGCTATCATGGTTGGCACTGCAATTATTATAGTAATAGATGTTAATGTTTTCATAACTCCATTTAAATTATTTGATATTATAGAAGCATATGCATCCATTGTTCCATTTAGTATGTCACTATATACTTTGCTCATTTCTATAGCTTGTTTGTTTTCTATTATGGCATCTTCTAGTATGTCTTCATCTTCTTCATATAATTTTATATTCTTTATCTTTAGTGTTCTTTCCATAACTGCTTCATTTGACCTTAGTGATGTTGTTATATATACTAGAGATTTTTCTAAGCTTAAAAGCTTTAATAACTCTCTATTTTTCATAGAATTTTTTAATACATTTTCTGCTATTTCTGTTTCTTTATTAATCTTTTTTAAGTAGTCTAAATATTCTGAAGAATTATTGTACATCATTTGTAATATAAACCTACTTTTTTTGTATGTACAAAAACTTTTTACTTTATTTTGTTCAAATTTCTTTATTAAACTACATTCTCTTAATGTTACTGTTATAAAGAAATCATCTCTTACTACAATCATACCTATAGGCATTGTTGCATACATATACCCACCTGTACTTAATTTTTCTGTAACTGGTATATCTATAATGAATAAAATTGTATCATCTTCATCTTCTATGTCTATTCTGGCTTTCTCTTCGTTATCTAATGCATATCTTATAAAATCTTCCTTTATGTTTACATTTTGGCAAACTTCTTTTATTTCATCTTCCGAAGGATCTACCATATGTATCCATGTTCCCCTATTATATGTATTTACTCTTTCTAATTTATTTGTTTCGATGTCTGTATTATATAGTTTTATCATATTATAAATCCCCCTACCTTTCTTTTTAGTAACTATAACCTTATGCTTTTAGCAATTTACACTACCCGTAGCATAATTTTTTATGTTACTTTAAAATAGGAGCTTTACTCCTAAAGCTCCTATTAAACTCTTATTATTAAGTTTACATATTTTTTATTTTTTTGTCAAGTTCTTACTATAAAACTTTACTTTTACTTTTGCTAAATTAAATTTAATTTTCTATTTGGCATTTACTATAAAACTTTCTTCTTTATAACTATAATTCCTGTAATTAAAATAGTTAAACTTGCTATCATTACTATAATTAAAGTTATCTGTTTGTCTTTTCCAAATGGTACAACAAATGTTAATATCTCTGACCTTGCTGTGTCAATTTCTTCTATATTTCTAAGAGTATGTGGGTAAGTATTTCCTGGTATTTCTATTATTTCTCTATTTGTAGTATCTTTATAATATGGTCTTCTACCATTGTCTATATTTAGTCTTATAATTTCTGCCACATTTTGTATTTCTTCTTTATCTGACGTGTCTTCTGGTCTTGCAATAACTCTTGTAAATGTCAGAATATCTTTTAATTCTAAATAATCTTTTGGACCTAAATTACGTTTTGCTAAATTTAAGTTTGTTTCTAATATTTCATCCAATTTTTGTTTTGCTTCGTCAAAAGCACCTGGCTCTAATAGAGTTCCCTTATAGTTACTTGGAAGATTTTTAGATTCCACTTTACTTGCAAGTACATTCCATAAATTATTATTTCCCCCTACATCCATTGTAGTTTCTCTTCCATCTATACTCGTAGTTATTTTTCCATCTTCTTTGGTTAGCTTTGCATCATATTGTAATATATTAGGTACATATTCTATAATTCCTGTCGTTTCTATTCTGTTTAATGTATTTTTATTTTGTACAATTCCTGTTGTATAATATGATTTTTCATTATAGTCTAATTCACTATTGTTTATTATTTTTAGAAGATATTTTACATTTACATTAGAGCCATATAATAAGTTCTCATCTACTGTTCCTTGTATTAATCCTTGTGAACTTAAGTGATGGTCCCTATCGTATTTGTTATTTACCCATGTTAAATTTGGGGCTTTTTGGTTTGTGTCAAATATTGTTGTTCCATCTGTTGACGTAAGTTTAACATTTGATACTTCTTTATTTAATATAACTTCTGTTCTAGGTCTTTCTATTATTCCTAAGTCAATATTTTGTACTTTATATGGAGCTGTGTCATCTTTTAAATATTCTACTTCCATAGACATTTCTGCAGTATTTGCTACCATATAAGTCTTCTCTGCTAATGTTGCTAGTAACTCTGGATTATTTGTATTACTTGAATTTAAGACTTGTGCAATATCATATTTATAATCTTTACTATATTCGTTAACTTCTTGTCTTCTACCTTCATAGTCGTCTACTGCATCATTTTCACGCGGCTGTGTATTTTTGTACCAATACACATCTTTATAATTACCTTCTTCATAAATTGTAGACTTGTAATCTTGTCCTGTATACATCTCATTGTTGTTTTGAGGGCTTACTAAACACTCATAATCACCATAAGTAAATTTAATTAAATAATCTCCTGGTATAAAGCCATCTAAAGTATAGCTTCCATCTGAATTTGTTCTTACTTCTATTTTATTTAGTCTGTCTACATCTTTATTATTTTGGCAAAGTAATTCTACTTTTACTTTATTTACCTTATTTTCACCATTTTGGTAAATACCATCTCCAACTCTTTCATTATTATTTAGCTTTGCTTGTAATGGTGCATCTTCGAATACAACTCCAGACATCTTTCTTCCCTCATCATCTCTTATTAGTCTTAATCCTGGTGCAACATCTGCGTCGTCTTCAAATACTTCTGTACTACGTTTTGTTTTTTCTTCTCCACTTAAGTTTTGATAAGCTGATGTTTTTGACTGTTCAACAAAATTTTGAACTTTTGAGCTTGTTGGGTTCATATTATCCGGTGTTGAATCTCTATCTATTAAACCTGCATTTTCTCCAGCATTTGATAATAACCTGCCTTCTGTATCTCTTCTTTCGTTTGTATATGTGTTTCTATATCCTGCTATCTCTGCATAGTTTTCTTCTAATGTTTCACCTTTTTGTAAAACTTCTCTTAAAGTATCATTTGACACTTTATATTTTAAGAAAATCCATTTTTTATCTGTTATTCCTGTGCTTGCTAAATCTGTTGTATGCATTTTTTTGTATGTTTTTCCGCTTCCAGATACATTTCCAGATTGTGTCCAATTTATTTTTTTACCATTTTCATCATAAGAGTCTATTAATTCGTATGATGTATCTGCATAGTCATTTAAGTCTAATACATAACCTGTAAGTTTTCCTACTGATTGATTCTTTATTTGTATTTTATATGTTACATATACTTGTAATTTATCTTTTGCATTATCATCTTGTGCTTTATATTGTAAATCGCTTTTTCTTAATTTTCTTTCATAGTCTGGAACATCTGTACCTCTTATATTTACTTCTAGGTCTTCTCCATTTCCATTATATTGGTATGTATGGTCTTTTCCGTTTATTGAAACATCTACTTTTACTAAGTCTTTTCTTAAGTTCATGTCAAAAATGTCTCTTTCCATAAGACCTAAATTAATATTTTCTAATTCATCTTTTGAATTGTTTTTACCATATTTTTTCTTGTTATTTGGTCCATTAGATCCTGTATATGCATATATAATAAATTGTGCATTTCCAGTGTCATCTCTATTTGGTACTTTATGGCTTGCATTTACTGGTGTAAATTTATTATTAAATGCTCTTCTTTCGTTTATTCCTTCTGTTGCATATGACCTTAGTTTTATTGATGCTGATGTTTCATTATATGTTGTACATTCATATATTTGTCCATTATACTTAAACCTAATATAATATTCATATGCTTTAGAATAATGCTTAAATTTATAATTTCCACTTGAATCTGTATATGTAGTTGCTAGTTCTTGGTTATTATCTGCCCTATACAATTTTACTTCTATTCCTATTACTTCTTTTATTGTATCGCCACTATCATAATAGCCATTTGGTGGATCATTTCCTTTTCCTACTTTGTGGTCTAAAAAGACCTTTCCACCCAGATCTATATAACTTTCATTATATACATACATACTAGAATCGCTATCCAACTCTACTCTCATATTTGTAAGATCTGTAAATGTTTTTCCATTAATTTTAGCATATCCTTTTATTTCAAAGTTGTATGGTACATAAACTTCTTTTATTACATAATCTCCTATTAATACTTCTTCAAATTTTAAGTGTCCAGAGCTATTTGTTGTGCCTGAATGTGTTAATTTACCATCTGTCCATAGTTCATATTTAGCACCTGGTACACCAACATTTGGCAAATATTTATCTCTTTTATATATGTTTAGCTCTATCATTCCTAAAGCTCCAGGCAATGTTACACTATCCCTTGTCGTGCTACTATCTTCATCTGTTTGGTAATGTTCTAGTATTTGACAATTTTCAGGAGCATAGCATTTCCATCGTCCATGATATCCACTCGTACTCGTACAGTATAATATATATCTATACCTAGCGCTTCTTGTAACAGTACCTTCTACATTTACAGTTACACTATTAACTTTCTTTACTCTCGCTGATTTTTTTATGTATATATAGAATTGACCTCCATTCGTAATATTACCTACACGATAATTTCCACTAGAAGAATTATTATTTAAATTAACAGTTCCTTTATCTGTACTAATAGTAACACCAGTTATACTTCCAGTATATTTAACACTATACGGTCCTACCTTATATGTAGTAGCATTTTCTTTGCTCCATTTTACTGTTCTAGTATTGGACGTGATGCTTGCAGGAGTTCCAGATGTTCCTATAGTATATTGTTCTTCTCTGTGCGAAACAGTATAATAATGGCTGCCACCTTCGGCACATAACGCCTTAACTCCCTGTTGGGTACAGTTATATGGCTGGCTTGAGTCATATTCTGTTAAATTAGTAAATAAAATATTTATACCAGACTGTCCTACTTTTAAATGTGGATACTCTGACATTGCAAATACTTTATTTGCAGAAAATATTAAATAGCCCACAAGTATTGTAAATATGCAAATAAGTAATTTCCTTAATACTTTCATTCTTTCCCTCCTTTCATTTAAAATTTATTTATATTTCTTTATTATAAAAATTCCTACTACAATAATTGCTAATAAAGCTAACATTCCTGTGATGTTTAAAACTATCCTACCTGTACTTGTTCCTATTATTAACTGTGCATTAGATTTATTATTTTCTTCATTAATATCTTTAGAAGAATTTTCGTTGGAAGCTTTAAATAAAGCTATATTATTTGTTATTCCTAAGTTTTCATTTGTTAATTTTTTAGTTAGTGTTAATATTAGTTCTTTAGATTGTCCTACTTCTAATTCATTTATTGTTGAATTATATATTTTTCCATTTTCTTCATACCAACTTTGGTTTAAAGATTTTTCAAATGTTAAGTCACTTGGCAATTCGTCTATTATTTGTTCTACATATCCTTTTGTTTCACCTTTATTTGTAACTTTTATCTTGTAGTTTACATATACTTTAGTTCCTACTAAACTTCTTGCAGAAACTTCTAATTTTCCTAATTTTGTACCGTCTTTATATTTATGCTCTTTTTTTCTTCCTTTTGAATCTACTGTATTTACAGTATCTATGGTCTTTTCTATTCCTATGTCAAAATTTCCTAATTTTATTAATCCCATATTTATAGCAGTTACATTACTATCTGTTATTTCTATTACATCTGTCATTCCCACAAATTCTTTGTTTCCATCTATTGTAGCCTGTCCAGATATTGCTTTAGAATTTACTAAGCCACTTACACCTTCTTGTTTATAGTTAGTTATTTTATAAATATTATTATCGTATCTAAAAATAACTATATATCTTCCTGGTTTTAATCCACTTAGTGTATAACCATTTTTATCTGATATTGCTTTTACTTCTACACCATTTAAATCTTTTACAACTTCTGATGTATCACTATTTACTATTAAAACTTCTAATCCTTCCATGTGTGCTTCTTTAGAGTCCATAGCACCATCTACATTTGTATCTTCCCAAATAGTACCGCTAATGCTATATGTATTTTCTTCTGGTTTTTCTGGATCTACTGGTTTGTTAGTGTTTTCTTTTTTTGCATAATGATTTATTTCGTTTGATGTATTACTTATAATAGCTTCTCCATAAACATTTGCAATATTTGATAAAGTAATATCTTGCTCAATTTTTTGTACAGTTGTATTTATTTCTATATTAATTGTTTTTCCTGGTGGCAACATTGTTGGAATTTTAAGCTCGTTTGTTTCTTTATCATATTTTGGTCTTGATTTACTTGTGTCCGTTCCTGTTTGGTCACCTTCTGGTTTTTCTACTACACTTAAGTCCATATTTATTGGTATCTCTATATATGTTTTGTTTTCAAAGTCATATATATATTGATTATATTTTAATGTTTCTCCTAAAACTTCTTTAGGTAGTCTATCTATTACATAAATTTGAGAATCTATTTTGTCACTTTTATTTGTAACTTTTATATTATATGTTATATTATCCCACTCTCTTACTTCTTGTCCCTCTGTTGGAGAACTTTTTTCTATTATTACTTCTGCACCTTCTAATATATTTTTAGAAATATTTGACCTATATGTTTCGTTATTTACAAATATATTTGCAGAAATATTTATAGAGTTATTAACACCTTTTAGTTCTGTTACTTCTGCTAAAAATTCTAATTGTGCAATTTGACCTTGTCCTAAAGTATGTATTTGGCAAGTTATTAAATTATTTTTATTTAATTCTATTGTTAGGTTTTTATCTCCTTCTTGCCAAATTCCACCTATACCATTTTCTATAGCTTTAGGGTTTGTTACTTTTACTTCTTTTGGAATTTGCATGGTTACTGTTAAGTCTTTTAAGTCTTTACTAGTTTTATTTTCTATTCTTAAATTATATGTAAAATTGTTTTCTTCTACTACAGCAGTTCTTTTCATAAAAGGTATTTCTGCTTTTAACTCTGCTTTTTGAACAATAGTATTAAGCTTATAGTTAGATTGTTCTTTATTATTTATTAATAAAGCTATATTAGAACTTATTGTTTTATTTTCTTCTCCTTTTGGTAAATCTTTTACTCTTACTTCATATTCTACTGTTTTAGACTCACCTTTATTTAAAGTTCCTATTTCTAATATTTCTTCTAATTTTTCTGGAATTTCTTTATATACACCAATATAATTTCCTTCTGTCGAATCTCCTTCTCCACTTTCATATGGGTTTTCATTTTTTTCTACATATACTGTGTTTTCTGCTATTGGACTTTTAATAGATATATTTTGGACTGTGTTATTACTATTGTTTGTTACTTCTATCTCATAATTTATTATT
The DNA here is from genome assembly GCA_900552655.1 of uncultured Clostridium sp. Taxonomy (GTDB): domain Bacteria; phylum Bacillota; class Clostridia; order TANB77; family CAG-508; genus Merdicola. Next base: position 11,877 of record USAE01000018.1, on the reverse strand, counting down.
TCTTGTTCATGTATTTTGGAATTTTCTTTTAGCTCTTCGTCTCCTACTCTTGTTTTTACTTTCATGTTTATTCCAGCTTCTTCGGAATTTTCAACATTTTCAACATTCATAACATTTGGTGTTTCAAAACCTATTGTTTGTGTTGCTTCCATTCCTTGTCCATTTATACTATATTTTATTGTATATGTAGCATAACTTTTTAGGTTTGCTTTTAATTCTGCTGGAATTTCTATATTATATTCAAATTTTATAGTATTACCTACTGCAATATTAATATCTGGTATAATTTTAAAGTTTTTTATGTTTGTAAATTCACTTACATCTTCTTTCCAAGATGTACTATCTTCGTTTGGTTCTTCTTCCTCAGAATAATATATTTTACCTGTAATTCCGTTTAATTTTAACCATTCTTTTAAAGTTGCAGTAAATGTACTTCCTAATTCTTTTCCACTTAATGTTTTATTATTTGCAAATGGAATTTTCCCAAGTATAACTACATCTTTAATTTCTGTTTGATAATTATTTACTATTTCACTTTCTACTTTTGCAACTTTTGTACTTTCTGCTATTTGTAAGCTTCCTGTAACTATATTTTCGTCTAAAGCTAATTTTTGTTCATTACCATTATGTCCACTTAATGTAGTAATTGTTATTAAACCAGATTTTGCAACCATATTAACTGGTACTTCTACACTTTCTTTTCCTTGCATTTTATATTCTATATTTTTAGCAAGTTCATTTGTATATGTCATTTTTAAATTAGCATTTTGTGTTGAAACTGTATTTTTTAATTTTATTACAGCTGGAATTATTATTTTAGTTCCTTCTTGTATCCCTAATTTGTAATTTGTTTCTTCTCCTGCTAATTTTAAAACTAATACCCTATTATTTTCTTCTAAACGTGCATATTCTAGCTTAAGCTCTGTATTATATATTAAAGAAACTTCTCCTATTGTTATGTTTTCTACTTCTTCTGGTAGTGTAATCCTTATTTCTGGATTTTTAAATAAATCATATGAATTATTATTTGTTACTAAATTTAATGTAAAATTCACATTGTTATCTATAAATGGCATCCATGCTGTATTATCCATTTGTAAATCTACTTTTGTATATGTTTCTTGTAGGTTAAGGCTTCCTTTATATTCGCTATTTATGTTTATTCTTTCATTTATTGTGTTAAATTCTTTTAATTGTTTTATAGAATATCCTAATTTAGAATTTATTATTTTAGTATTTCTTAATTCTAAAGTTCCTTCTATTTGTGGCTTGCTTATTTCTATACGTATATTGGGTTGTTTTGCATTATATATTATCTCTAATTCACCATTATTATTTTTATTAGCGTTTTTGTTTATACTTGCAATTAAAATATTGTTTACATCATAAATATTTATAAACCCTTCTTCCCCTAAAATTTTGTTAAATTGTGCTTCTTTTACTGCAAGTGATTTATAATATATTTCGTTTGTTTCATATTCTTTTTCATTATTTGCAAAATTTGCATTTAATGTATTTAAATTAATAATTTTATTTGCATTTTGATTGTTTATATTTAATTTATAATTAGCATCATAAATTGTTTCATTAAAATTATCATATAAAAATCCTTTATTTATTGGAGATACAGAATATATTTCTGCTGTTACATTATCTCCTATAGCATTTTTTAAATTATATTTATTACTATTTTGGGTTACATTTAAATTTTCACTTTGATAAAATTTTATTTCTGCCTTGCTATATGTATCTATTTCTACATTTTGTTTTAATAATTCTTCAAAATTTTGATTATATACATATGTTATTAAATACTCGTCTTCTGCATCATAGAAGGCAATATTTCCATTTTCATCTGCATTATTAGATACAGTAATTTCTAGGTTTCCTGTATTTTCATCATATTTATAATTATCTTTTGTAAAATTAATTCCATAAATATCTCCATTCGTAGCTTGCAAACTATTTGCTACAACCCTTACATTTTCTGGCAAAATGTTATTTAGTTTTGGAGCACTTACATATATTTTTGTTTCTTGTATTGGATTTTTTCTTTCTGTTTCTTTTATATTTATTTTTTCTTGTATTAATGTTTTATTTTCACTTGGTATAAAATTAGTTATATTTGATGTTAAATTAATTTCTACATTCAAATTCCATTTAACTTTAACTAGCATTTCTTTTTTAATTTCTTGTTCTTTTCCATTATCTGAAACAAAAATTCCTGAAAGCACAACTTTAGTTACTTTATTTAAATAATTTAAATTAATTATATCTTTTTTATCCATTAATATTGGCATAGTAATTATTTTACTGCCATTAATTTCTTTTAGTTGTACTACATTATCTTTTAAACTTTCTATTATCTCATTTGTACTTTTTTGCATAGAAAAATTTGGATCTTGTACTGCTATACTAGCATTTTTCAAATATCCATTTTCTACATTTAGTTCAAAATTTATAGCACCTATACTTTCATCTTTTATTTCCACTTCACGAAGATTTTTCCCATCATTTATAAAATAAGTATCAAAATTAACATACTTATTATTTGTTGCTTTATTTTGGTTTTCTAAGTTTTTTGAATCTGCCAAAATGTTAGATGGTATTAAACAAATTTCACTAATTAAAATTACTAATACAATTAATAGTGCTATAAGTTTATTATCCTTTTTGGGAGTACTTATTTTAACCATTATTTATACCTCCTATATGATCAAGCTTTTAGCTATATATTGTAATATATAATTTCCTCTTATTTTACTTGATATATTATATTTTTTAGCATAAAAAAAGTAAATAGAGCATAGCTCCTATATATTAGAACTATGCTCTATCCTTTTACGGATGTTAGTTTTGTCATCTTATATATTTTTTATATTACATTTTTACTAAGGTAAATATTTTGATGGATCTACTCGTTGTGATCCATTAACTCTCATTTCAAAATGTAAATGTGCTCCTCCTTTTGGGTTGCTTGCACTTGGTCTTGGGTTTACATTACCTGTATTTCCTACTGTCATTATTTGTTGTCCTTGCTTTACTTTTTGTCCTTCTTTTACTAATCTACTTCCTGGCTTTCCATGTGCATATAATGTAATGTTTCCATCATCGTGTAAAATAGCCACATATTCACCATAACTTCTATAACTTCCTATTACGTTTCCATTTAAATCATAATTTGGAATATTTCCCGTTAGTGTTTCAGAAATTACTACTGTTCCACTCTTAGCCGCAACTATCGGCTTACCATAATTTCCTCCAAAGTCTACTCCTCCATGACCTGCATAGCCATAGAATCCACAAGTTATATTTGCTTTGCTTAACCCTGGGATTGGGCATATGTATCCTTTTGAACTAGCATTTCCAGAGTTGTTATTGTTTCCATTATTATTACTACTATTATTATTACCATTTCCAGGTTTAGGATTTTTATTTGCATTTGCTATTTCTTCAAGTCTTTTATCTATAGCAGCTTTATCTTTTTCGAATTGTGCTAAGTCTGCTTGTAAATCCTTTGCTTCGCCTTCTAGCTGATTTATATATTTTTGCTTTTCTTGCTTTGTTGCATTTAATTCTTGTGTTTTTATTTTCTTTTCATTTTTTAAACCTTCTACTTCAGCTTTATCGTTTTCTAATGATTTCTTTGTTTCTTCTATTTCTTTTTGCTCTTTTTGTATTTGCTCTAATAAGTCTAAGTCATATGAAGCAAGTTCAGATATTAAGTAATAGTTAGAAATAAATTCTGTTAAATTTGTAGAAGATAACAGTAAATCTAAATATGTTACTGTTCCATGTTCGTAAATTGTTATTAAACGTTCATCTAATAAATTTGAATTTTTTTCATATTCTTTTTTTTGTTTTTCTAGTTTTTCTTCGTTTTCAGATATATTAGAGTTTAATGTATCTAATTTATCATTTAAAGAATCTATAGAACCTTGGTATTCATTTATTTTATTTTGAATATTATCTACTTGTTCTTCTGTATTTGTTTTGGTTTCTTTTACGTCTTTTAACTGTTCTTTTGTTTTGTCTATCTTGTCTTGTAAATCTTTTGAATCTTGTGATGAAACTCCTAAAGTTGTATTGGTTATAACCATTACTGCTACTATTATAATAGCCAATATCCTTTTAATCATTTGTTTCATATTCATTTCTCCTTCATAAGTATTAATTTAAATTTTCTTTTAAAATTGCAACTAATAACTCATTTTCTTGTATTTTAATCTTTTTTCCTTTAAACGTATATTCTTCTCCTGTTTTGTATACTAAATAGCCTGTATTCATTAACTTTTGTGATATTAAACTTAAGAATGTTATAGAATCTTCTTCTGATAAATTTAGTTTCATTCTAACTTCATAAAATGAAAATTTTATTATTTCTCTATTCTCTGCTATCTTTGCATTTAAATAGCTATCTACAAATTCTAATGTCATATACAATACTCCTTTTAGTTTTTTGTATAATATCATATTTTGTTATTATTGTAAATGATATTAAGTAATTCTATCTTATAATGGAATTACTTAATATATTTAAACACACTAATATGTTATATGAATTTTTATTTTATAGTAGAGTGACTCAATATATAAAATTCTTCCTGTGTTACTTTATACTTTTTTTCTAGTTTTTCTAATGTGCTATCATAATTTTCGGCTTCTGTTTCATCTATGTGCATAACGGAACTACCATGGTATGTCCATCTTCTTCCATCTAATTTATTTGGTATTAATTCTTTTACCATCATTGCTGTTGGAAACACATCTTTTTCCATACATATATTATACTTTTTGCAGCTTTTAAAACCACTACTTACATAATTGCTTGGACTTCCAAAAATCACAATAGTATCATATCCCATTTTTATAGCTCTTTTAAATGATTCTTCTAATAGTTTTTTTCCATATCCCTTTCTTTGGTATTTAGGTAAAATGCATAATGGGCCAAACGTTAAAATATCTTTTTTATTTCCTTTTCCATCAACTAATTTAGCTTTTGTATACATTATATTTCCAATAATTTCTCCATCTAGCTCTATTACTAGGTCTAATTCTGGAATGAAATCTTCATGTTCTCTCATAATATGAACTAAATAATGTTCCACACATCCTGGTATATATAAATTATAAAAAGCCTCCCTTGTAATTTTTTCTACTTCTTTATAATCGTTTTTAGTTTCGTTTCTAATAATTATCATATGTTTAATTCCTTTCTATTAAATTTTTGTTAATCGTTTTAGCTACATTTATTTGTCTGCTATTTTTATATAGCTATAGTATAAAGCTATAATTTTTCACTAAGTTTATCCAACGATAAGTTTTTTCTTAAATATTTTATCCTAATACAAAAAAATTATTAAAATATCTCTTGATAATTATATCGTATATTTTTAATAAAAAACATAAATCAAGTTTTAATAGTAAAAAAGAATGGATAAAAAGTAAATTAAAAGATTGTCATGTATTTAGAAAATTAAATGCAAATTCATTTAAAAAGTTAATAGGCTAAAAAGTAAACCTAGTATTTTGTTTTAATACTAGGTTTACTACACACACTTAATTTAATTTTTTATTGGGACTTTAATCCCTATCTCTTAACCATATTAGAGAATTACTCTCTTTTCTTCATTGCAAATAATATTGTTATTACTCCTACTATGCTTAATGCTATCCATACTATTCCCATTTTTGTATTTGTAGCTTTTTCTTCGCTTGCATAATATTTGTTTAGCTTATTTGCCTCTATTTTTTCGTTTTCACTTATCACCTCCTGTTTGTTCGTATCTAATAACTCTTCTTCTTTGTAAATTTGGTAATCGTCTTTTTCCGCATTATATATGCTTATATATTTTTGCTCTTTTAAAGAGTTATTAGCTTCTTCTTTTTCAGTTTCTGCATTAAAGTCCAGATTATTTTCTTTACTTTCATTCTCTGTAGATTCTTTTTTTAATGCTTCTTCTACTGGTATTTCTTCTAGTTTATTTTGCAAAACTTGGCTATCTAAATATTTATTTTGCATATCTTTATTATTACTATTTCTACTTAAAGATTTTCTTATTTCTGTAGTTTTTTCTTTTATATATTCAAAAATATCTTTATTCTCAGACTTTTCATCTATTGAAGATTTTATTTCTCCTGTTTGGTAATTAAATTTAATACTATTTCCATTTTTATAAGTTACTTCTAGTTCGTGTGAATCATTCTTTAAATTGTTTCCTATACTTTCGATTCCTTCATTTACAAAATTTTCTGGATAAGCTATTGACTCTTTTATGTCATACAATTTTCCGTCTTCACCTAATACTGTTTCATATTCTTTTCCGTTGTAAGAGTCAATCATAAAATTGCTTTCTACAAGTTTAATTGCAGAATTGCCTAAGTCAAGTTCAACAGGCAATCCATATAAATTTCCATCTTTTGCATATAATCTCACATTGTTCCTTACAACCTTACTTCCATCTTCTGAAATAATTTCTGAAAATGTATTGTAAGTTTTAATATCTTTTCCATCATATTTAAATGTACACTTTGGAATTTCTATTTGTACTAAATCGTCTTCTTGTTTTAGCTCATTTTCTATGTTTAATTTAGCATTTGTAACAATATGTTCAGCATCTTTAGGTAATGGAATTCCTTTTTGTTCTAGTAAATTTGTATTATTTAATATAGGATATTTATTATCATTAAGTACCTGATAATTCCAATAGTTCCCCCATTTTAATTTTTCTATATAGCTTTCTGTTTTATTTAAATCTGTTTCATCTAAATATTGTTCTACTTTTATGAACATTTCATTTTGCAAGTTTGGATTTTCTCCGTTTATAGTTGAATATTTATAATAATATGAATCTTTTATTTTTTCATTTTGGTTTTTGTTACTACCTATACCTAGTGAAATAGTTGCATTGTCATTACAAATTAAATCTGCTTGCACATAATTACTGTAATAATAATAGTTATTCTTACCTATGTATATATCTTCTTCTATATTGCCAATTTGGCCTCCTACATTTTTTTCTCCTATTACTTTTCCTACAAAATAACTTTCATTTAATTCTGAAGTATTATTAACATCATTCATTTCTATATTTGTTAAATTTCCTATTAAGCCTCCAGCTGCATTAATACCAGCTTCAATATTTGCATTAATATAACATTTTTGTATTTTTGCGTTTCCGCTTCCTATTACTCCTCCTACATTTCTGCTTCCACTTATACTTAAATTATATCCTACAGATAACTCTACTCGACTATGGTAGCTTTTCCTTCCAATAAGGCCTCCTACATCATTTCCTGTACTTTTTATTGTCGTATTACAAACATATATATTTGTTATGTAATTACTTGCATCGTTACCTATTGCTCCGCCAACGTTTCTAGAGTCTATTCCTATTCCTTCTATATTACATTCTTTTACAGATATCGACTTTACATGAGCCCAGTCAGACTTTTGTCCAATAGCTCCACCTATATTTTCTCCAGTTCCATATATTTCTGAATTATATATATTTGCAAATTGCATGCCATAATCTCTCGTTTGACCTGTTATACCACCTACATTACTATTTCCAGTCACTTCAATATTGTTTGCTGATATATTTCTTATATTTTCTCCATCACCTTTTCCTTGAGCAACACCAAAAATACCTCCTATGTAGTTGTTAGCCTTGATAGTCGAATCTTTTATTTGTATATTATAACAAAGATGTCTATAAACATTTCCAGCTATACCACCAACTTCATTACCAGTCGCAGTTACAGTAATTTTTTCTCCAATTATATTTTCTATTCCTTTTGCATTTTTTGAATTACAGACTAAACCAGCTACTCTGCTTATCCCTTTTACCTTCGTTTCTAATACTTTTATATTATTTATATATCCATAGTTTTCTCCTATAATTCCTACATAATTCATATTATTAGCATTTATTGTTATATTATTAAACTCTGTATTACCTATACTTCCATTGTTTGTATTTATTAAATTACAATAATTTTGATTGTTTGCAGTATTGTTTATGAATATATTTTCAAATTTTATATTTTCTAAATTGTATTTTATCTGTTTTATAAGTGCTTCTTCTTTACCGTTTAATTCTAAACTTATATTTTTAATAGTCTTTATTTTCCCATCTGTTGTTCCTTCTAATTTTCCTATACTTACATTTGTCTTAATATTCTTTCTTCCTGTAAAATCTAAATCATTCATTAATCTATAATTTTGATAAGTTTCATTGTCTATACCCTGCCAATCTTCACAATTATAAATTTCTTTATAAAATTCTTGTTCTATCTTTACCTCTACGTTTAGTTCTTTTGTCTGATTATTTTCTTTATAATATAGTGTATCTAACTTATATGTGTCAAAGTATTTATTTGGATTAGCATTAAAGTATATATATGTTACCCCTTCTTTTGAGTTTATATTTTTTATAACCGTATCCATAAAATTAATGTTAATATTTGTAATCTCTAATCCTTTAGGGTTATTTAATAAAATTTGTCCTTCTATAGAACTTACTGTATTTTTTTCAGTTTTAATACTTATAACCGAAATTTCACTATATTCATCTATATAAATATCTTTTTGGTTTGGTAGTATCTCCTTTTTATTTGTGTCCATTAATTTAGGCAAAATGCCTTCTTTAATTTTATCGTAGTTGTAATTATCTTCTAATCTTATTTTTTGTGTATATGTATTTAAATCATTTAGTTCATTGTATGAAAGGCTACCATAATCTTTCTTTCCTACACTTATACCATTTATTTTTTGCCCTTCATAATAATAATTATTATTTATGTTATCTGTTCCACTATGTATAATACTTTTTCCTTGAATTCCGTTTTTACTAGAATATAAATTTCCCAAAGATAAATTATTTATAACACTCGAAACAGTATCTTCCTTAATTCCTACTATTCCTCCCAAAACATCTGAGCTTCCTGTTATATTAACTTTGCTTATCGAATTTTCTATATTCGAACTTACTTTTATTTTTCCAGCTATTCCTCCTATATTATCTCCATCTGCATTTATACTGCCTTCTGCAATACAATTAGTTATTTTAGATACATCACTTTCATATCCAACCACTCCTCCAATTCCTACATAAACATTTCCTTCTTCTATATTCACTTTTAATCCCGTTACAAAACAATTCTTAATTTCACTCTTGGTAATAAATCCTGCTAATCCTCCTATATGTATACTATATGTATTATTATTTATTATCTCTATATCTGTTGCAGTACAATTTTCCATATTACCAGTTAATTTACTTGTAAATGCTCCTTGTAAAGTCTCATTTGTCGAATCCGAACTATTTAACTTCATAGTTTGGATATTACAATTCTTAATTTTTCCTTCAACACTATAAATTAAAGATGTACTTCCTTTATATGTGATTTGGCAATTTAGTATATTTAAATTTTTTAGTTCTCCTTTAAGTAGATTTATTAAATATGCAGCATTATTTATTATAATATTTTTTATTGTATGATTATTTCCATCTATTTTTCCTGTTAATGTATTTGAAATTATAATTTTATTGCCTTCGTTTTTAAAATCTAAATCTTCCATTAATATGTAATTTTCTGTTGGAGATTTATTTAGATTTTTCCAGTCTTCTATAGAATGTATTTCTTTATAGAATTCTACTTTTACTATTCTTTCATTTTCTTCAAATTTTCTTGTATATTCTTTGCCATATGTACCTTTAGTTGATATTTCTGTTATACAGTATTTAGAAATATATATAGTTGGATTTTCCAACATTACAATTACCTCAGATTTTCCATTACTATATTCCTGGCTTTCAATCTTAGAATTTATATATTTCATTTTTATACTAGTAATCGTTTCTGCTGACGGGTTATTTACTGTAATCTTAATTTTTGCATAATTATGTGACTGCTCTAATATCTCAGAATTTAAAATATCTGGTAAGTCTTTGTCCTCTACAGGTGGTAATTTTATATATTCCTGTTTTGGCATGCAATCTGGCATATTAACCATAGGATAATAACCATTGTTTACTAATTCATTAACATTAAAAGTATTTTCTTTATTTAAAACATTATTTTGAAAATTATTATCCCATAAAGCTAATGGAGTTAACTTTTGATTTGCTGTATTATTGAAAATTTTATCTGCAAAATAATATATGTTTTCTACGTTAGTTTGGTTTTGAATCCATCCTATAGTTGGACCATCTATAAATTTTTGTTGATTACCATATCCTATAGAATAAATATCCTTTACCTTTGCTCCCGAATAGTTGTAGGCAATAATATTTCCCATATAATCCATTGCACTTGTACCCGATACTTCTATATTTATTAAACTATACACATTTTCAACTAATCCAGAATAATTTTTTAATATTAATCCCCCTATTACTCTATTTCTATTACCTATGTCATAATTTGCTCTTATTTTCTCACCATAAATGTATCCATTTTTTATTATTCCATAATTATTCGATACTCCCAAAGCTAAGTCAGTGCTTCCTTTTAAACTTTTCTCCGCTTTTATCACAAATTTATTAATGCAACCATAATTTGCAGAGGCAATTAATCTTATGCAATCTCTTGCCGTGTCAGGACATTCTTTTAAGTTGACATAAATATTTTCAATTTTACCATAGTTGTCCTCAGCTATCCCTGTTATTCCATGAGTTTTAGTATTGTCTATATAATAATCTAATACTAAATTTTGTATTATTCCTTCTTTACCTATTTTATAAAATAACGGTTGAAAATTATTGTGTTCTTTAGTGTGTACTTTTATTTTGTGTCCATTAAAATCTATTTTTCCATTAAACATAACATTGTCTGTACCAAATCTAAATTCTGAATCTCTTCCAATTAACTCTAAATCATTAAGTACAATATATGTACCTCTGGATTGAATTTTCAAGTATTCTGCTATTGTAGAAATTCCTTTTATTTCTTTTGAATCTTTTGTATTAAATTCATAATTATCTAAAACATATTCTCTTCCATTTACTTCAACAACTAGCTTAATTACATAGTCGCAATTCTCTTTTAATTTATAATTTTTTAATAATCTTTCTATTAAATTTCCTTCATTTAATTTGTTTTCTTCATTTATTAATAATTTATCATTTTCAAAAATTCTTATATAATAGTTATTTGTATAAATTTCATCTCTTTTATCTTCTAAGTTTATAATAACATTTCCTATCATTTCATATTTAAATTCTTCATAGTTTGTTTTTTTATCTCCTAATTCTATCTGAAGATCTTTTATACATAATTCTTTATAAGTATCATTGTTAGAATTTGTTTCAAATCCTATATATCCATCCATGTCATTTGAAATTGTAAATGTATATGTTGTCCATATATCTTTTCTTAAGTCTTTTAGCTCCTTATTTCTATGACCACTGCTTGAATTTACTATATATGCTGTAAAATCACTGCTTATATCACTAATTTTTGCTTGAAATGATATTGTTACTTTTTCATCTTTATATGGTGTTAAATCATATGTAAGAATCTTTATTCTGTTATATTGAGAATTAGAATATATTTTTATTACATTATTTTCTTTTTCATATTTATATCCATATTCTCCCCATACATTAAAATTAGCTTCTGTCCATTTTATTTCTGAACTCATATCTACTAAGTTTTTTCCGGTTGCTTTTTTAGTTAATTCTGTTAGCCCTACACTTCCACTTATTCCTGGTTCTGTTACTATTTCTATTTCTTTTATTAAATAATTTACTTTGTATGTTTCGTCCGTACTTCCTTCATTATATTGATCTGCATAAAAACTTAGTTTATATGTTTTATTTTCTTCTAATTTTTCATATGTTTTTCTTAACCAATCTTTATTTGTTTCTATCT
>USAE01000017.1 GCA_900552655.1 uncultured Clostridium sp. | reverse complement strand
CTTAACTAGTGATAGAATATTATATTTTAAATAGAAAATATTCAAACAATTAGTTGTATTTTTTTGAATATTAGTATATCATAATTAAAACTTGTGAAGAATATTATAATAAAAAGATTTTCACAAGGAGGAATATATGCTAAAGAGGGAGGAGAAAAAATTTATGTCAAGAGTTGTAAATAGAATAAACAATATGAATATACCACCATATATGATGAGAGAAATAGGATTGAAAGATAATTGGCTAAAAAGTATTTCTCCAAAGAAGAAAAAAATGGTTGTAAGAACGGCATTTAAATTTAAAGAAGCATTAAGAAAGTTATCAAAAAATTAATGGAAATAGAATATCTGACAGAAGAATTTGTTTTTTATATACATATGGTGGCTATAGATGAAACATTTTGTGAATATGATGGGCACGTAGCATATTCGCAAGAGATGAGGGGAGTAAAAGATGTAGCTTTATTTAAATCTGCAGTATTATTACCCCAACAAACTTTTGGAGGAGAAGACTTATATCCAAAAATAATAGATAAAGCATCATGTTATTTAAGATCATTAGCTATGGATCATCCATTTTATGATGGAAATAAAAGAACAGCTTTATTGTCAACTATTATTTTTTTAGAAATGAATGGATATAAAATTACTTGTAATAATGATACTTTATACAATTTTACAAAAGAGATTGTAGAGAATAAATATAGTATAGAAAAAATTGCAAACATGTTAAACTCTTATGTAAGAGTTTCAAAAATGAGTATATTTAAAGAAATTTTCAAAAAAATAAATAAATTTTTTAAAGAGAAAGGTAATTAGAAGAATCTAGTTACCTTTTTTATTTGGATATTAATGAACACAAATATTATATAATAAGAACAGTTTGTTACTAATTTGTTACTAATTAGGTAAAATTAGATAGTATTAGATGTGATTATAAAAATAAAGAAAAACATAGAGTAACAACGCATACATTGAAAATAGTATACTTACAAGAAATATGAGAAAAGAGAAAAACCTGACCAGTCAGACTAATTAAAAATACTAGTAAAACCATTAAAATATTATATATATTTAATATAGGAGCAGATATGAGTAATATAAAAATAATTTCTAGTGGGAAATATATTCCTAAAATTCAAATAACAAATAAAGAATTAGAAGAAAAATACAGTGTAGAAGAAAACTATATTTTTAAAATGACAGGAATAAAGCAAAGGTTTTATGCTGAAGAAAAAATAGAAGAACTTGCAATAAATGCAGCAGAAAAAGCTTTAGATAATATAAAAGAAAATATAGACTTAATTATAGTAGCGTCAGTATCTGAAACAAATCAAATGCCAAGCATATCGTATAAAATACAAAAATACTTTAATATTAAAAATTGTATGTGTATAGATATTTTAGCTGGATGTGCAGGATTTATAAATGCGTTTGATATAGCCAAAATGTATATAGACACAGATAAAATAAATACAGCACTAGTAGTAGGAGTAGAAAAGCTGTCAAACTTTATAGACAAGACAGATATAAATACAGAAATATTGCTTTCAGATGGTGCAGGGGCTATAGTTGTAAAGAAAAGCCAAGAACCCAAATTATATTATTCATATATAGAAAGTAAAGGTCAGAAAGGTGATATATTAACATATACAGACAATAATAAAATATATATGAATGGCAAAGAAATATATAAATATGCAGTAACAGATACAGTAAAAAATATAAATAAATTATTAGATATAAGTAATCTAGACATAAACGAATTGTCATATATAATTCCACATCAATCAAACAAAAGAATATTAGAGTCAATTGCTAAAAAAATAAATATTAAAAAAGAAAAAATGTATTTTAATGTAGACAAATATGGAAATACATTTTGTGCAAGTATTCCAATTGCTATAGATGATATGATAAAATTAAACAAGCTAAAAGAAAAAGACAAAGTAATTTTAATTGGATATGGAGGAGGTCTAAATACAGGAAGTATATTACTAGAATTTTAATTAATAAAGTAATATAAAGTCTAATTCTATGGTAACAATATGCAATTAGAGCAGATTAGTTTGACAGTGGCATAATTACTCTATGGCAATAGGGAATGAACTATATTACTAGAATAAAAAAAGATAAAATATATTATACAAAAATAAAGGAGTGAAATATAATGAAAATAGCTTTTATGTTTCCAGGGCAAGGTGCACAAAGTGTTGGAATGGGGCAAGACTTATACGAAAAATACGAAGAAGTAAGAAATATATACGGAATAGCTTCAGAAATATCTGGAAAAGATATAGCCCAAATAAGTTTTAATTCTACAATAGAAGAATTAAGTAAAACAGAAAATACACAACTTGCAATAGCTACAATGAGTTTAGGAATATTAAAGATATTAGAGAAAAACAATATAAAGCCAGAGATAACAGTAGGATTAAGTTTAGGAGAATATCCAGCGTTAATAAGTGGAGGTTACCTAAACGTAGAAGATGGAATTAAACTACTAAAAAGACGTGGATATTTAATGGAAACGAAGGTAGCGCCGGGTAATTATAGCATGGCAGCAGTAATAGGGCTAGATAGTACAAAAATAGAAGAAATATGTAAAGAAATTTCTGAAAAAGGAATGTTCATAGTACCGGCTAACTACAATTATTCTGGTCAAACTGTAATTTCGGGAGAAGAAAATGCGATTAATTTAGCAATGGATATTCTAAAAGAAAATGGAGCGAAAAGAGTTCTAAAACTACAAACAGGAGGTCCATTTCATACAGCAAAATTAAATGAAGCAAAAGAATTATATAAAGAGGAACTAGCAAAAGCTAAATTTAATAAGGAAAATATAAAGGCTCAAGTAATAAAAAATATTGATGGAACTTTTTATAATAAACAAGATGATATGGTAGATATACTTTCAAAACATATTGTAAGCCCTGTAAGATTTGATAAAGCAATAAAAACTATGCAAGACAACTATATAGATACATATGTAGAAATAGGTCCAGGTAAAACATTAACAGGATTTATAAAAAAGGAAAATAAAGAAAGTAATGTAATAAATATTAATAGTGTAGAATCGTTAGAAAATTTTATAGAAACTATTAATAATGCTTAAATAGCGTATAACAAAACACTAAAACAAAAAGAAAGAAGGGTTAAAAAATGGAAAAAAGAGTTGCACTAGTAACAGGTGGTTCGAGAGGAATTGGAAGAGCAATTGCAGAAAAATTTGCTAAAAATGGATATAATTTAGTAATAAATTATGTTTCAGACAATACTAATTTAGACGAAATAAAAGAAGGATTTAGTAAATATGGTGTAGAAGTTTTATTAGAAAAAGCAGATGTAAGTAATTTTAATGAATGCGAAAAAATGGTAACATCTGCAATAGAGAAATTTGGGAAAATAGATACACTAGTAAACAATGCAGGAATTACAAGAGATAATTTATTAATGAGAATGAAAGAAGAGGACTTTGACAAAGTAATATCTATAAACTTAAAAGGAACATTCAATTTAACAAAATTAGTTACACCATATATGATGAAAAAAAGAAAAGGAAGAATAGTAAATATTTCTTCTGTAGTAGGAGTTATGGGAAATGCAGGACAATCAAATTATGCAGCATCTAAAGCAGGTATAATAGGATTTACAAAAAGTGTTGCAAAAGAATTGGCAACAAGAAATATATTAGCAAACTGTGTAGCACCTGGCTTTATAGCTACAGATATGACATCTGTACTAAACGAAAAAGTAAAAGAAAATATTAGTGCACAAATTCCTTTAAAAAGAATGGGAACAGCAGAGGAAATAGCAAATGCAGTATACTTTTTAGGAGGAGAAGAAAATACATATATTACAGGTCAAACTTTAAATATAGATGGAGGAATGATTTAAAAATGGAAAGAAGAGTTGTTATTACAGGAATAGGAGCAATTACACCCATAGGAAACAATATAGAAGAGTTTTGGAATGGAATAAAAACACAAAAATGTGGAATAGACGAAATTACAAGATTAGATACATCAGACTTAAAAGTAAAATTAGCAGCAGAAGTAAAAGATTTTAATGCAGAAGAACATTTTGACAAACGAACAGCAAGAAGAATGGACTTATACTCACAATATGCTGTTGTTGCATCAAGAGAAGCATTAAAATCAAGTGGAATAACAGAAGAAAATACAGATATGACAAGAGTAGGAATTGTTATAGGTTCAGGAATTGGCGGATTAGTTACAATGCAAAAAGATATAGGAGCTTGTGAAACAAAGGGGCCAGATAGAGTTTCACCTATGTTTATACCAATGGGAATAGCTAATATGGCAACAGGAAATGTAGCGATAGACTTGGGGTTAAAAGGAGAATCTGTTGCAATGGTAACAGCATGTGCAAGTGGAACACATTCTATAGGTGAAAGTTACAGAATGATTAAACACGGATACCAAGATGCAGTTGTAGCTGGTGGAACAGAAGCACCAATTACAAAGGTTGGAATAGCAGGCTTTCAAAATATAAAAGCATTAACAACAACAACGGACAAAAATAGAGCAAGCATACCATTTGATGCCGAAAGAAGTGGTTTTGTAATGGGAGAAGGTGCTGGTGTTGTAGTCTTAGAAGAATTAGAACATGCTAAAAAAAGAGGAGCACATATATATGCAGAAATAGTAGGCTATGGAGCATCATCAGATGCATATCATATAACATCACCATCACCAGATGGAGAAGGTGCTGCAAGAGCTATGAAATCTGCAATAGAAGATGCAAAAATATCTCCGGAAAACATTATATATATAAATGCACATGGTACATCAACACATCTTAATGATGTAGGAGAAACAATGGCAATTAAAAAGGTTTTAGGAGAAGAAGCAAGTAAAAAAGTACTAGTAAGTTCTACAAAAGGAAATACAGGTCACCTATTGGGAGCAGCAGGAGGAGTTGAAGCTATAGTTTGTATAAAAGCAATAGAAGAAAACTATGTACCAGCAACAATAAATTATAAAGTGGAAGATCCAGAATGTGACTTAGACATAGTTCCAAACGTTGGAAGAAATGTAAATGTAGAATATGCAATGTCAAATTCATTAGGATTTGGTGGACACAATGCATCAATAATATTTAAAAAATATGAAGGATAGGTGTAATAATTATGGAATATGAAGATATAAAAAGATTGCTAGATGATATGGGGGATTCTAAGGTAGATAGCCTAGACATTGAATTTCCGGATGGCACAAAAATAAAAATGAAAAAAAATGAAACTAAAGTTGTAGAAAAAGCAGAACCAAAACCAGGAATGTTAGTTATAAAAGAAAATGTATTACCAACAGAACAAAAAGAAGAAACTAAAGCAGTAGTAAAAACAGAAAATTATAAAGAAATAAAATCACCTATGGTTGGAACGTTTTATAGTAGTCCATCACCAAAAGATTTACCATATGTAAAAGTAGGAGACAAAGTAAAAAAAGGAGATGTACTTTGTGTAGTAGAAGCCATGAAATTAATGAACGAAATAGAATCTGAATATGATGGCGAAATAGTAGAAATATGCGTAGAAAACGAAGACATGGTAGAATACGGAACAACATTATTTAAAATAAAATAGCCCACATCTAAATCGGGAATCGGGATTTTAAGGATGCTTTTAAATAGGTGTGGTATTTTTGGAAGGAAGCAGTCCAGTTCTTAAAATTCCAATAAATCCCGATAAAAAATTAAATTAAAAGGAGAAAAGAATATGTTAGATATAAATGGAATAATGGAAATAATCCCACAAAGACCACCATTTCTAATGATAGATAGAGTAGAAGAATATGTACCAGGAGAAAGTTGCACTGCGTATAAGAATGTATGTATAAATGAACCATTTTTTGCAGGACATTTTCCAGGTAACCCAATAATGCCAGGAGTTCTTACAATAGAAGCATTAGCACAAACAGGAGCTGTTGCAATTCTTTCTGAACCAGAAAACAAAGGAAAAAATGCTCTTTTTGGAGGAGTAGATAAACTAAGATTTAAAAGACCGGTAATTCCAGGCGATGTACTAAAGCTAGAAGTTAAAATAATAAAAAGAAAAGGACCAATAGGCGTTGGTGAAGCAATAGCTACAGTAAATGGAGAAATAGCAGTAAAAGGTGAGCTAACATTTGCGATAGTGTAAATAGAGTAAATTACAGTAGATTAGTAATAAAATAACAAAAAGTAACAAAGAAAGGATTTATAATTGATATGTTGAAGAAAATATTAATTGCCAACAGAGGAGAAATAGCAGTGAGAATTATAAGGGCATGTAGAGAAATGGGGATAAAAACCGTTGCTGTATATTCAGAAGCAGACAAAACAGCTTTACATACCAAACTTGCAGATGAAGCAATTTGTATAGGACCTGCTATATCTACTAAAAGTTATTTAAATGTAAAAGCTATTATAGAAGCAGCATGTTTAACAGGAGCAGATAGTATTCATCCTGGATTTGGCTTTTTGTCTGAAAATAATAGCTTTGCAAAAATGTGTGATGAGATTGGTATAAAATTTATAGGATCCAAACCAGAAATAATCGAACTTATGGGAAATAAATCGAAGGCAAAAGAAACTATGAAAAGTGTAGGAGTTCCTGTAGTTCCTGGATCAGATGGCTTAATATACACAATGCAAGAGGCAATAAATATATCAAACCAAATAGGATATCCAGTTATAATTAAAGCTTCTGCTGGCGGCGGGGGAAAAGGAATAAGAATTGCTTATAGCGAAGAAGAATTAAGAAAAGCCTATGAAATTGTAAAACAGGAAGCATTAAATTCATTTAATGATGACAGTATATATATAGAAAAATTCATAGAAAATCCTAGACACATAGAAATTCAAATAATGGCTGACGAATACGGGAATGCAGTACATTTGGGTGAAAGAGACTGTACAGTACAAAGAAAGAATCAAAAAATGCTAGAAGAAACACCATCTGGAGTAATAGATAGTAGATTAAGAGAAAAAATGGGGGCAATAGCTGTAAAAGCTGTAAAAGAAGTTGGATATACAAATGTAGGTACAATAGAATTTTTAGTAGATAAAAACAAAGAGTTTTATTTTATGGAAATGAATACAAGAATTCAAGTAGAACACCCAGTAACAGAGATGGTAACAGGTTTGGATTTAATAAAAGAGCAAATTCGTATAGCTTCAGGCGAAAAAATGAAATATAGACAAAGAGATATTAATTTTAATGGACATAGCTTAGAAGCGAGAATAAATGCGGAAAATCCATATAAAAACTTTATGCCATCACCTGGAACAATAGAGGAATTACACCTTCCAGGTGGAAACGGAATAAGGGTTGATACAGCAGTATATTCAGGATATAAAGTTCCTCAAAATTATGATTCGATGATAGCAAAAGTTATTGTACATGGAAAAGATAGGAATGAATCAATAGCTAAAATGAAAAGTGCTTTGTCAGAATTTGTAATCTCCGGAATAGAAACAAATATAGACTTCTTACTTAAAATTTTAGACAATGAAAACTTTGTAAATAATGAATATGACACATCTTTTATAGAAAAGGAATTTGAAAAATAATTTGAGAGATAATTTGAGGCACGTGCACAAGTACGTGCTTTTCTACGTTTCGATCTAGATGAAGGTAGCACAAATTCTGAAGGAGGTGGAACTAAATACCGACGAAGGCATATACAAACCAAAATGGAAGATCATAAAATTCCGAAGGAGATAGAAGTAATTTTTATAGAGGCAACTTCAAAAACTGATAAGCTAAAGTTTCTATTGTAATAAATTTATTTTTGATATAGAATAAGTTCAGAATAAAAATAGTTTAAAAGGATGTGATAAAAATGACATCTAAGTATGATGCTATAGTAATAGGAATGGGACCTGGTGCTATTTTCTTTGCTTATGAAATGATTCAAAAAGATAAGGGTAAAAAGATTTTACTAGTTGAACAAGGAAAACGTGTAGAGAATAGAAAGTGTCCTATAGAAACAATAGGAAAGTGTGTAAAGTGCAAACCATTTTGTGACATCACAAGTGGATTTTCTGGAGCAGGAGCCTTTTCAGACGGAAAGCTATCTTTATATAATGAAGAAGATGACGATTTTTATGTAGGGGGCGAATTACATAAATATGTCGGAGTGGAAGAAACTAAAAGACTAATAGATTATACAGATAATATATATTTGAAATTTGGAGCAGATCCAAAGCTCGAAGGAACAGAACATAAAAAAGAAGTAAATGAAATAAAGAAAAAAGCTAAAAAAGAAGAAATAACATTAATAGATATTCCAATTAGACATTTGGGGACAGAAAAAGCACATGAATTATACAAAAAATTAGAGAATTATTTAGAAGATAATAATATAGATTTAATGTTCGAAACAGAAGTAAGAGATTTAATTATAGAAGAAAATGAAGCAAAGGGAATAATTGTACATAATGTAAAAACAAATGAAGAAGAAAAAATATATGGAAAAAACATAGTAATAGCAGTTGGAAGAAAAGGAGCCAATTGGCTAGTAAATATGTGTAACAAGCATAAAATAAAGACAGAAGCAGGAGTAGTAGATATAGGAGTAAGATATGAGCTTTCAGATGAAGTAATGAAAGAAATAAACGAATATATGTACGAAGGAAAATTTATAGGATATCCAGGACCATTTAAGGATAAAGTAAGAACATTTTGTCAAAATCCAAGTGGCTTTGTTTCTTCAGAAGTGTATGATGAAGGAATTAATTTAGTTAATGGTCATTCATATAAAGATAAAAAAAGCACACATACAAATTTAGCAATATTAGTATCACATCATTTTAACTATCCATTTAATAAGCCAATAGAATATGGAAGAAACATAGCAAAAAATATAAACGAATTAGGAAATGGAAACATTGTAGTACAAAGGTTAGGAGATATTTATAGAGGAAAAAGAACTTGGAACGAAGAATTAGAAAATAATAAAATTAAACCAACATTAAAATCTGCAGTTGCAGGAGATATAACATTTGCTTTAGGTTACAGAACAATGACAGATATTTTGCAATTTATAAGATGTATGGATAAGGTAGTAGAAGGATTTGCAAATCCAGAAAACTTATTATATGCGCCAGAGATAAAGTTTTACAGCAATAAAGTAGTTATAAACCAAGAATTTGAGACAAGTGTAAAAGGACTATATTCTATAGGAGATGGTGGAGGAATGACAAGAGGACTGATGATGGCATCAGCATCTGGAGTACAAATGGCAAGGAATTTAATAAAGAAAGAATAATTACGAGGGGGATAAAAATGGAGGAAGAATTAGAAAATGGAATAGCACTAATGGAAGGAATATTACAAAATTGGGAAAACGGTAACACAGGTAAATACCATATATTTTTCCCAAGATGTGCGAAAGAAAATGATAAAAATGTAATTTTATTTCCAATATTTGAAGAAACAAAAAATAGAACTTTAAATTTAAAAATATGGGCTAAATATAACTTAGAAAGTTATTCTTTAGAAGATTATTTAGAAGTGAAAAATAAAGTTATATTATTTGATAAAAAATTAATAAATTACAAAAAGAAAAAGTTTGCCAAGAACGTTATAGCATTAATAGAAATATTTTATACAGCCCAAGAATTCATGGATTTATCTGAAGATAGTATAGAATATATAGCAAACCAAGAATTATTGGAAGAAAAAATATATGAATACAAGCAAAACTTTAAAACAATTTTAGCAGATGAAGAATTAGCAATTGTTTATGGAGTAAAAAAGAATGAACCAGTAAAAACAGAAAAAGCAAAACTTCCTGTTACAAATAATGCGGAGAATATTCAAAAGGCAGAATCAAATATAGCAGATATTCAAAATTTAGCATCTATTGTGGAAGAGGTTCAAGATGAAGAGCCAAGTGTGTTAAATATGCAAGATATAAAGCCAAAAAAAGAAAAGAAAAAAGTTGATTTAACAATAAAAAAATTACAAGAATGTATATTGAATATAGATAATAAAAAGAATTCGAAAGAAAAGTATATGTTAAAACTTGTAGAGAAAGTTGGAAAGCTTGCTAAAGCAATTGATGAAGATGCAAGAATGAAAGAGAAGAAAATAAATGGAACAATAGAAGGAGAATTGCAAGACGTTTTATATTATGTAACATGTTTAGCAAATTTATATGAGATAGATTTAGAAGAATGTATATATCTAAAAGAAGAGATTAATTGCAAAAAATATGATAGGGAAAATGTTTTTAAGGATGAGCAGGATTAATAAAAAATATAATATTTGATTTAGGCGGTAGAATCATAGAATATGTTAATACACAATGAGGAGTTTTACATATAATAAAGAAATAGTAAAATTACAAGGGAAAAACGAAAGAATATAGAAAAATAATGTAGGGGGTACAATATGTTAAGATTCGAAAAGATAGACTACGATTATTACGAACAATACAAAGAAATGTTACAAGAATGGAGAGATAGCAATACATCATTAACACCAGGAATATTACAATTACCTTGTAATGACGAAATGGAGTATAAAAATATAATTAACACTGCAAAAAATGCAGAAATTGGAATACATAATGAAAAAGAATGGTATGAAAGATGCAGATATTATTTAATTGTAAATGACCAAAATAAATTAATTGGTGCAACAGCAATAAGACAAAATTTAACTCAGCTAGGAAAAGATACATGGGGAAATATTGCATATGGAATACGTCCATCTGAAAGAAGAAAAGGATATGCAAAAGCTGTGGCAAATATGCTAATAAATAAATGCAAGGAATTAGGCATGAATGAAATTGTTGCATGTCATTATATAGAAAATGATGCTTCAAAAAGAGTATTAGAAAGTGTAGGAGCTATTCCAACAGGAGTATTAGTGTCAGAATATTCTGGCAAAAAAATAAAAAGATATATAATAAGAACTAAAGCAAAAAGTGAAATAAATTTCTCTATGGCAAAACAAGTTTTTAATGATTACATAAAACAATTTAATTCAGAAGATGGAAGTATATTGTTAAAGATAACACATACATACCATGTAGTTAATTTAAGTGAATACATAGCAAAAGAACAAGGACTAGATGAAGAAAGTATAAATTTAGCTAAATTAATTGCGCTATTGCATGATATAGGAAGATTTAAACAAGTTACAGTACAAAGGAGTTTTTCAGACAAAACATTTGATCATGCAGATTATGGAAATAAAATTTTATTCGAGGAAAAATTAATAAGAAAGTTTATTAAAACAGATAAATATGATGAAATAATAAGAAAAGCTATATATAATCATAACAAATATAAAATTGAAGATGGATTAAGCGAAAAAGAAGAAATTCAATGTAAGATTATAAGAGATGCAGATAAACTGGATAATTTTAGAGTTAAAGATGAAAATAACTTTGAAGATAGTTTTCCAAAGATAAGAGATGAATCAAAACAAGAAACTAATAATATAATTGCAGAGCTTGAAAAGTCTAGCATATCTAATAAAGTATATAATGACTTTTTAGAACATAAGTGTATAAAATTAGATGATAGAAAAACTTTACTAGATTATTGGATATGTGTGTTAGCATTTATTTTTGATTTGTATTTTAAAAGTTCTTTAAGATATATTTATGATAAAAATTATATAGATGTTTTAATTAATAAGATAAATTATAGAAATGAAGAAACCAAGGAAAGAATTGAAGCTATAAGGAGATATGCTAAGGAATATTTAGAAGATAAGATCGGTGAGCAGGATTAGACTTTGTTTATATATTGATTTAGCAAGTATAGGGTTAACCTCGGTAAGCTAAGGAAGATTTAATGAAACAGACAAAAATATAATTAAATGGAGTATACAATGGAAACATTTATAAAAAAAGCAATAGAAAAATTAAATAAAAATAGTGAAAGTACTCTTTCAGATAAAGACAAGAAAAAAATACATGAGCAATTTCCAATCCCAAGAGAGCATAAAATTCTTTGGGGACAAAATTTAGAACAAAATAATAAATATGGTATGGTTATTACAAATATAGGTATATTTTTTAAAGCAAGTCCGATGGCTGTAAAGCAAGCTAATGAAAAAATGAATAAAAAAGATAAGCTATCATATATATATCACTATTTTAAGTGGGAATTTTTTAATCCAGACGACTTTAAGCTGTGCAAAGCGAGTGGGGATACGATTGATATATTTTTTGATGGGAAATTCTTATTTAATTTAAATAAAAATTCTAATTTCTTTGAATATTACAAAGAATCATACAAAAAAACAATTAAAGAAGCAGCCATTTCAGCAGAAAACATTTTTGCAGATTTAGAAGCCATTATTCCTGAAAATTATGCAAGAGTAAATTCTAAACATGGGCATGGAGAGATGGCAGAAGAATCTTTAACATTATTAGATAAAATTCAAGGAAAAGATGCTGAAGTTGTAGGGCGTACTAACGAGAAAAATGGAGCAGATCGAATTGTAAATGGTGTTGAAATTCAAACTAAGTATTATAAAACAGGAAAAAGATGTATAAATGCTTGTTTTGATAAAACAACAGGAAAGTTTCGTTATATAAATTCAAAAGGTGAACCAATGATGGTAGAAGTACCGAAAGATAAATATGCAGAAGCAATAAATGAATTTAGAAATAGAATTGTTGAAGGAAAAGTGCCAGGTGTTACTAATCCTAATGATGCATCTAAATATATAAAAAAAGGCCAATTAACATATAAACAAGCATTAAAGTTATGTAGACCTGGTACTATTGAATCACTAACATATGATATAGCAACAGGTGCAATTAATTGTTCTTTTACATTTGGAATATCTTTTTTAGCGACATATATTTTTGCATATTCAAAAAGCGAAAATAAAAAAGAAGCTTTTAATTCTGCTTTTCTTACTGCTTTTCAAGTGTTTGGATTATCTTTTTTTGCACACATATTAACACAACAAATAGCCCGAACTACTCTAACAAAACATTTAATTCCATTTAGTAATTATATAGTACAACAAATGGGTTATAAATCGGTACAAACTATTGTAAATGCCATTCGTTCTATGGCAGGTAGATCAGCAATATCTGGAGCTACTGCAATGAAGCAATTATCCAAGATACTAAGGAGTAATACAGTAACTACAACTTTTACGTTTATGGTATTTTCCATTCCAGATACATATAACATATTTAGAAAAAGAATTTCCAGTGCACAATATACAAAAAATATGTTATCTCTTATAGGAACAATGGCTACAGCTAGTGCAGGAACTTTAGGAACTTCTTTAGTTGCAACAAAAATTGGAGCAATGGCAGGAACTACAATTTCTCCTGGAATTGGTACTCTTATTGGTATTAGTGGAGGAGTTGTTGGAGGATTAATTGGCGGAAAAGTTATAAAAATGTTAGGAGATCATATTAAAGAAGATGATAGCATAATTTTATCGAGGTTGTATAATGGTATTGTAGTAAATATGATATATGAATATATGCTTACAGAAAGCGAAGTAGATATGTTAATTGAGAAATTCAATACTATTAAACCAAAAGAGTTTAAAGAGTTATTTGCAAAAGTACAAGCTGTAGACAAGCAGGAAGAACTTATTGAAGACTTCATAAAACATCATTTTGAAGAAATTGTAAAAAATAGAGCTAAAATACCATTACCTAAAACAGAAGATTTAGTTGATTTTCTTCAAGATTTTTCTAAACAAGTAGAAAATTAAATAATCATAGTTAATTTTTAGATTAAAAGGAATACGCATATATAAAAATTGTAATAATGTGAGGCTAAAAGAAAAACATTTTTAAAATAAAAGTATGTGAAATCTTTATAAATATTTTAAGAAATTATCAGGATACAGAACTTTTTTACCAGTTTTAAAATCATCAATGTTAACCCACATAGCTGTATATTCAGATGCTTCATCTTTTATTAAATATACATCTTTATAAAATTTTTCTGGTATTTCTATAGAATAAGTAAAAACAATTTCATGACCATAATTTCCTTTATAAGTAAAGATGTTTTCCGAAACACCTAAAAGATTATGTACTATTATATCAGCATTTATTTCTTCTTTAAATTCTCTTATTATGGCATCTTTACTAGTTTCTGTGAATTCAATTCCACCTCCTAATGCTCTATAGAAAGTTTTATTTTTTACCTTATCATATCCTTGACCAACTAAAATTTTATTATCTTTTTTTGTAAGACCTAAAACTATAGGTCTTATAGAATTAGAACGAAACATATTAAAACCTCCTCGTATTATAAGTTGTTTAGTCTTTATAGTTCCTCACCAATGACTGTATGCTATATTTAATAGAGATACTGTGGAGTGATTAAGACTCGGTTTTTATTATATAGAAAATCGATTTTTCTTTGAAATTTTAGTACTTTTTAACGATTTTTTTTATACAATAAGGTTAGCTTTCTTCGATATGTATATTTGAAAAGACAAATGCACATATGGCGAAACTACTTGTTTACTATAAAGAGTTTAGCATATTAAAATGAGAAAAGCAATAAATAAAATATGTGTTATAATGTAGAAAAAAGAGTAAGTTGAAAAAAATATTTTATAGGTAGTTTTAGGTATTGAAAATTAAAATTTTTTCATTAACCAAGATTAAAAATAGAATTATATTGACATACAGGAGGAAAAAATGGAAAAGAATATAAAAATTGGAATTGGAGTAATAATTTTAGATGGGAATAAATTATTATTAGGTCATAGATCAAAAAATAGAAAAGATACAGGTGGAATATATGAAATAGACTGTTGGACATTACCTGGTGGAAAGCAAGAGTATGATGAAACTTTTTGGGACTGTACCAAAAGAGAAGTGAAAGAGGAAACAAATTTAGATGTTGATAATTTAGAATTATTTAATGCTGCAGACGATATAGCAGAAGATAGACACTACATAACTTTGCATATTATAGCTAATAAACATAGTGGTGAATTAAAAGTAATGGAACCTACAAAAGAAGATGAATGGAAGTGGTTTGAGCTAGATAATTTGCCAGAAAAATTATATTCTCCTTCTAGAAAATTTATTGAAGAGTACTTAAAAAAGATGAGAGACTAATTGCAAAGAAGAGATTAAAACGAAAATAGCATAAAAGCTTCAAAAGCATGTATTTTTCGAGCGAAGCGAGGAAGAAATGGAATTTTAAATTAAAGTACTAACAATGAAATGAGCATAGGCAAGTTTGATACTACAAGATGATAAAAGATTTTGATTTTATTGCTAAATAATGTGATTAAATTACAAAACAAGGATATATTAGGAACTATTGATAAAGCTATAAAATTAAATTTAAAACACTTTGCTCAAAAAAGAATTAATAGGTAAATTTATAACAAAAATAAATGTAAATACAAATGTATATGGCTATTGAACTAAATTTATTAAGAAAACAAGAAGATTAGAAGATTCGATAAAAATATTATAATATAAAAAAACTAAATTAATAAAAAGTAGGGATTTATATGGAAGATATTAGTAGAAATATATATTTAAAACAATACAATCAAATGATAAAAGATGCAAGAGCAAATTCAAAATTAGAATATTGTTTATGTTGTAAGAAGAAAGTAAGTAGCTTTTGTAATTCACATTCTCTACCTAAATTCATATTAAGTAATTTAAGTGAAAAGGGAATGATATTAAATTCAAATTACTTTTTCGAAGCACCTTTTATAAAAGAAGCAAAAGGTGTTAAAAATAGTGGTACGTTCCATAGGATTTGTAATGAATGTGATAATAATTTGTTTAAAGATTATGAAGATGAAAACAGATTATTACAACTTCCAAGAAAAAAGATTATGGCACAAATAGATTTGAAAAATACTTTAAAAATGTATGATAAAAGGCTAAATGAAATTGCTATGTATAGAAAAATGATTAATGAAACAGAATACTTTTGTAAAATAGAACTTTTAGAAAAACAAAAAGTAAACTATTTAGATTTGAATGAAATAAAGAATGAATTTCAAAGAGCGTTGGATGTACTTAATAAGAAGTCAACGTCTAGTTATGAATTAATCTATTGGAATGTATTAGATTATGTTGCACCTATTGGATTTCAAGGACATATAGCATTGCCTGGAGATTTGAAAGGTGGGATCATTAATGATATATATAATTACTCTCCTAAATATGTTATAGAGAACATTAATTTATGCGTATTTCCTTTAAAAGAAAAAACGGTTGTAATAATGTTTATTAGCAAAGAAAATAAAAAATACAAATTTTTTATACAACAATTTAGAGAGCTAAAGGAAGAAGAAAAATTAAAGTTAATTTCTTACATTATAGTTAATTATAGTGAAGATTTTTTTATATCACCAAATGGAAAAAAAGATATATTAAAAAATGACAATATAAAAGTCACAGCAAGAAATGTTCCTGATATGATTGCTTTAAATGAAGAAATGGCAAAGAAAATGAAAAAAATGAAATTTTTAGAATTAATGGCATATAAAAATTTTACTAATTTATTAGCTAAAGAAAATTCCTTAATATATGAAATATAGTAAATTTTATTATATATCCAGAGTAGAGAAAAATAATAAAAATGATAAAATAAGTTAAAAAATAATACATTGTGGGTTAATAAGAAATATGGTATATAATTTTATATTGGAAATGAACATTTGGTAAATAAGAGTGCTGATCCATTGGATTTTATATACAATATTGTTAATTATAAAAATATATATGATAATTCTATGTATTCTCATAACTCTAAGGTGAGTTTGAAATGATTTTGATTTATAAATTTGTTTTAATCGTTACAGCTTGAATGGTTGTGGCGATTTTTGATATTCTCCAATTAGTTAACAATAATGACTAAAAATAGGCATTTTATGTGAAATTGGGGAAAAGTTGGGGAAGAAAATCTCCCAAAACGTTTATATTTCTAATAAAAAACCAATAAAAGACTATGGGAAACCTAATTTTATAAATAGTAGTCTTTTACGTTACACATATAATCGTTGGAACAAAATTAAGGATTTTGACAACGATTTATTTTTATCGTGAAAAGTCTAATGACTTTAGTGAAATCTGAAAAAAGATTTTAGACTAATTTTTGTTGTGGTAGTAGCAAGTTTTCTAAAGCATTTCCTGCATTTCTATTATGAGAAATAATAGGATGAACATAGAAATTAAATGTTGTTGTAATTTGTGCATGTCCAAGTCTTGCTGCTACAACTGCCACATCAATATTTTGTGATATTAAAAGTGTAGCATTTGTGTGTCTTAATCCGTGAAAATTAATTACAGGTAGACCTATTTGACTAACATATTTTACAAACCATTTGCTTATTGTAGAAGGGTGCATAGGTTTGCCATCAGCTTGTACAAACAACCTATTAGAATCAGTCCATAATTCACCACAGAACGATTTTTGTTCATCATACCATAACTTATATTGCTCAAGTAGAGAAACAACAAAATCTGGAATTGCAACTTCTCTGATAGAACTTTCTGTTTTAGGTGTTTTTGTAAATATACCTTTGTCGGCTAAATATTGACTAGAACGATTTATACTAACAATTCCTGTTTTTAAATCAATATCTTGCCATTCTAATCCCATTAATTCCCCTAAACGAACACCAGTAAATATTGTAAGAATGATTGCAACTTTATATTTTATTTGATCTTCACCAAGTAAGGATAGATTGTGTAATAATATTTTACATTGCTCATCATCATAGTATCTTCTTTTTGGCTTTCTTGCTTTTGGTGGTTTAACACGTTCAGCATGATTAGATATAATTAGTTGCCAATATACTGCTTTATGAAGCATTGCTCTTAATAATCGGTGGTGTTCTAATATTGTTTTACCAGATAAGGGTTTTAATGTTTTCTTACCATTGTTACCTTTTTTTCTAACTAACTGGGTATCTCTACTAAGTAAATCATAAAAATGCATGATGTCAGTTGGTTTGATTTTGTTAATATAGAAATGTCCAAAGTAGGGTAGAAGTCTTGTTTCTAATATTCTACAATATCTTTTGTATGTTGATGGTGCTAGTTTTTTTGATGCATAGTCCCTTTTCCATATTTCTGTGAATTCAGAGAATTTTAATGATTTTCCTTCTACAAACATTCCATTTTGAACATCAGCAACGAATTTTGCTAGTTCTATTTCGGCTTCTTTTTTGGTTCCGTGTATTGTTTTTGTTTTCTTTATAGGTTTTCCTTGCAAGTCGTATCCTGCAAGACATACTAGTCTGTAACTATTTTTCCCTCTTTTTTCAATACTCCCAGCCATTACCTTTTTCACCTCCTTTCAGGCATAACCATGGGTGGGAGAGGTTAAATTATATCGTTAACAACACAAATTATACAATAAATGATAACAAAATACAAGAGGTAATAAAAAGAAACTTAAATATCTAATTTTGAATTATATGTCGAAATATGTAAAAGCCTGTCATATCAATAAATATATGGACTTTCCACAGAAAATGTGATAAAATTTGACAAAGTGAGAGGAGAGATTTTTATGTCATATCAAGGGGGCGGAAGAACTGACAAAGCAGGAAATAAATATGAAACAAATTATGCAATATCACAACTTTTAAGAGTTATAGAAGAAGAAATATATAGTGTAACTATTGAACCAATTGGTGATGATGAAAAAGGAGTAGATTTATGGATTGTCAATAAAGATGGAACAAGAGAAGGACAACAGTGCAAAGGAAGAAATATAAATAAAGATAAATGGACAATAGGAGACATAAAAAAATATAATATTTTTGATACTTGGAAGTTTCAACTTGATAGAAATAATAATAATTATGTAAGTATTGTTTCTCCGATATCATTTGCTTTATTAGAAGATCTAACAAATCTAGCTCATACATCATCAAGAAATGCTAAAGATTTTTATGAGAATCAAGTTTTAAAGGCTAATAATGAAATGAAAGATTTTTATTTAAAATATTGCCAAGAAATGAAGTTAGATATAGAAAAAGATGCAGATTTAATAAAATCTTTAGATTATTTAAATAGAACATCATATCATCAATTTCCAGATCAGAACTTAAAAAATATTGTTTTAAAAGATATAAAATATTTATTTAGTGATAATCAGGAAAAAGTGTATAATACATTATTAGATTATATTATAAATAAAGATGTTTGGGGAAAAGCAATTGACTTTATTACAATAAAAAAATACCTAGATGAAAAAGAAATTAAATTAAGCAATTTAGCATATGATAAAACCATTCTTCCACGTATACAAGTATTGAACAAAGAATTTAATTCTTTTTTTAGATCTATTAATGATGAAATGATTTCAAGAGATGAATATAAAATATGTAAAGAAATAATTAATAAAGGTGAATCAGTAATTATTAGTGGTAAAGCGGGATATGGAAAAAGTGGAATAGTTCAATTTATTGCAGAGAATTGTAAAGATAATGAAATACCATATATCGCTATAAAGCTTGATAAAAGAATACCAGAAAACAGTACAGAAGAATGGGGAAAAAAATTAGGATTACCAAATTCTATAAGTTATTGTTTAGACAGTATTTCAAAGGAGAAAAAGGCTGTTATTGTATTAGATCAATTAGATGCTTTAAGATGGACTCAAGCAAATTCGATTGATTCTGTATTTGTTTGTAAGCAACTGATACAAGAAATAGAAAGAATAAATTTAAAGCGAGAAAATAAAATATCAATTATTTTAGTATGTAGATCATACGATTTAAAATATGATAATAACATAAAGTCAATACTGAATGATAAGGAAAATAAGTGGAATAAAATAGAAGTTGAAAAATTTTCTGAAGAAGTTGTAAAAAATATAGTTGGAGAACAATATAAAAATAATAGTAAAAAATTAAATGAGTTGCTTCAAATTCCAAGCAATTTATATATATGGTGTCATTTAGATAAAAGTAAAGTATATGACAATTGCTTTACTACTAATAAGTTAATAGAAGAATGGTGGAATCAATTATTAGATAAGTCAAGCGATGTTAATATAGATAGTGTTTTAATAAAAAAATGTAAAAATGAAATAGTTAAGAAAATGTTTAATATGTCCAGAATAAATATAATGAGGAAGCTCTTAAATGTTGATGAAAATGCTTTAAAATATCTTTCTTCTAATGGCTTTTTATTTATCGAAAATCAAAATGTATCTTTCACTCATCAAAGAATATATGATTATTTTATTGAAATCGAAATGATTAATATGTATCAAGAAAATAAAACAATAGAAGAAATTATAGGAGATACTGAACAACAAACGCCATCAAGAAGATATCAAATTCAGATGTTTTTAGAAGATTTACATGAGATAAATGCAAAAGATTTTATAAAAATGGGTAAAGAGCTTCTGTTATCGGATAATGTTAGATTTTATATAAAATATGTATTTCTTGAAGTTCTTGGTCAAATAGAAGAAGTAGATAGTGAAATAGAAGGCTTTATATTAGAATTTCTTAATAATGAGATATATGGTAAGCATATTATTAATAATGTTATTCAATATAATGTTCAATATGTAAAGATACTATTGAAAAATGGAATTTTAGATAAATGGATGGAAGATGATAGTAAGATAGAATTATGTGTTTCTATTTTGCGAAGTATACAAAATAAATATGATAATGAAATTGCTAAATTTATAGAAAATCATTTATTAAAAAATGAAAAAATTGATAAAAGAATATATAGATGTTTTAGTTTTGATGTTAGCACAGAGATAGATGAAATGTTTGAATTGCGTATGAAAATATATGAAAAATATCCTGAGTTAAGTGAAGATTACATTGATTTTAAATCTTTATTCAAAACTAATGAGATGAGAGCAATTAAATTAATAAAATTTTGGATAGAATATAATATAAGTAACAAAAATAAAAGATTGTATAGATACGAAGAAGAATTAGTTGATGAAGAGTCTGATATTATAATAAAAAATGATGAAGAGATAATAAATATGTTGCTACCATGCATACCTATTGAAATTGATGAATATTTTGGAAAATGGACAGGAAGGTATAAATATAGTATAGGTATTGAAAGAGCAGCTGTAAATATTATAAAAAAAGCTAATAATAATTTGATAAAAAATCATCCTGAAAGATTTTGGAGTATTTATGAAAAATATATGGGAAAAGGATATCCATTATTTAATGAATTCATATTGGAGGGCTTTGAGAACCTGCCAGAACAATATAGTGATAAAATTATTGAATATTTTTGCGATAATTTTGAAAAAAATATTTTTGAACAGACTAGTGGAAATAATGATAAGCTTCTTACTACAAAAAAAATTCTAATGAAGCATTCTAAAAAATGTAGTATAGAAAATTATAGAAAATTAGAAAATATAATATATTATTACACTCAAAAGAATAGTTTAGAACTATATAAAGATATTAGAGAATATAAGTTAAACTATACATGTAGAAAAATGCCATGGGACTGGTGGGGAAATTTACAAGTAGAATTACTGCCATATCTATATAATGACAGAATGAGTAAAAAAACAAAAGAATTATTGATGGTATTAAATAGAAAATTTAATAATGGAAGTAATTATTTTCATTATTCCGATGGACATAGTGGATCTGTTTGGTCACCTGTTTCAGGAAAGAAATTAAGTGATAAACAATGGCTAAAAATACTATCAAATTCAAAAATAAAAAATAAAGAAGGTTATAACTGGAAAGAAGTAGATGGAGGAGTTATTGAAAGCAACTTAAGAGCGTTTTCAGTTAGTTTTAGTAATGCTGTTTCAAATGAACCTAATCGAATGATAGACTTAGTACTAAAGAATAAAAAAATTATAATAGATGATTATATAGATTCAATTTATAGTGGACTTCATATGAGTGAAAAATTAAATGAAGTTCCAAACGAAAAGATTGAACAATTATTAAAAGAATTCCCGTGTGATAATGTATCATATAGAGCTAACGCTTTTTGTTGGATTATTGAAAAGAAGAAAGATACTAATTGGTCTGAATATACTTTAAATATAATTAAGAATATCGCAATAAATCATAGAGATCCTGAATTAGGAAAACCTAATGTAATAAATGAAAAAGATACTGAAATAAAAAGTATAGAAATGTTAAAGAGTAATTCTTTAAATTGTACAAGAGGAGCAGCAGCAAGGACAATTTCTCATTTATTATATAACAAAAATGAATTATTAGAACAATTTAAAGAAACAATGATAAAAATGACAAATGATGAAAATCCTGTAGTTAAATTTGCAAGTTTATCATGTTTGTACACAACATACTATATTGATAAAGAATGGGCTACTCCAATAATTATTAATTTATTTGAACAAGATCAAAGATTTTTAAGTTTTTGGGAATCAAGAAGATTATTGTTTAATATGTATAAAGATAATAAAGAAAAAGTATTAGGAATAATTAAAAAACTATATTATTCTGAAGATAAAGAATTAAAAGAGATAGGAGCATTAGCTGTTGCTGAAATGTATATTGTTAATGATGAATTTGTTGATATAGTAAATGACGTAAAAAATATGGATAAAATTCAACAAGAAC
Source organism: uncultured Clostridium sp. (assembly GCA_900552655.1). Classification (GTDB taxonomy): domain Bacteria; phylum Bacillota; class Clostridia; order TANB77; family CAG-508; genus Merdicola. The sequence continues at coordinate 5,868 of USAE01000017.1, read as the reverse complement.
AAATAGTTAGAATATTAGAAATATATTTCAATACTTTAGAATATAATGAGAAGTGTAAAGCCTTAATTATAAAATTAAACAACAATAATTGTGATTTGGAAAATTTTATAAGCAGAATCTTTTATGAAAAAGAAATAGAATTAAAAAGAGACAAAGAATTTTTAATTGAAATAATAAAGAGTAATTCGGGAAGAAGATCTTTGCATGCTTTAGTTAATTATTTAGAAGAAAATGCACTATCAGTTTTAGATTTTTCTGACATAATTTTGGAAGTCTCAAAATCTTTCGTGGATTATGAAGAAAATCAAGAAAATATATATTTCTATGGAGATGAACTTTCAAAATTGGTAGTAGAATTATATGATGAAACTGAAGGAAAAGAAGAAAAAGAAATGAAGAATATAGCATATGAATGTCTTGATATCTGGGATAAGATGTTTGAAAGACAAATTGGAACTATAAGATTACTAAGTAAGGAAATATTAGATAGATAATTATAAGGAATGGTATTTATGCCATTCCTTATTTATCTTGTTCATCAACCCATTTAGCAAAATCTTCGTTAGAAATTTTTCCATCGCAAACATCTTTATACATTTGTTTACCAATTTTTCGATATTGTTTTAAATCATTTTGATACATCTCTATTTCAGGGTTTCGAGATGCACGAAGCTGTTTTCTACTTCCAATTTTTCTATATTTATCATAGGTAGAGTCATTTTCTAATTTCCTTCTTTGATATTCTTTATTTCCAATATCTTTACAAGTTACATATTCAGCCACCTGTCTATCACAATATGAAATATTTTTTTTATGAGTTATAAAATATCTTCCACAATTACCACATATTTTTATATACATACTATTTACAGATACCACATTGAATAATGTAATATAAAAGCTAGTAAATAGGTTATTAGTTTCAAATCGATTAAGATTAACAAGTTTTCTTCCAGTTGGATCTGTTTCTTCAATAGCATCAATTAAATTATTTATATTTTCTAACTTAGCATCTTTAGGTTTAAAAGGAAATTGTAAATATTGATAATCTAATATATCTACTGAATGAAAGTCTTTTTTGAATTCAGAAAATGCATTTGGATATATTTGATTATATAAGTAAAAAATTTGTTTATGAGTTAAATGTTTCATATCAATAGGATTATCAATGTCATAAACAAAATTAATACAATGTTTGAATAAACTTTGATAATGTATTAATTTTTCTTTTTCTTTATCATAATATTTTTTTGCTATTTCAATTATTTCATCTATAGGATATAAAGTATCTAATTTAATATAGTCAATGTCTTTTTCATCTAATTCATCTATAAAGTAATCAAAGAAATTTATAAAAAATAATAAATAATCGTTAAATATATTAAAGTCATAGCTTATAAAATCTAATAGAGCAAGGTCGTAATGCTCAATTGATGTTGTTGGTTCAAATACAATATAACCATCCAACTCTTCTATATTATGACGAAAAGATAGAGGAATAGGGTTAACTCTTGTTTGTGTATTTGCCAACACTTCTAATCTATTTAATATTTCCTTTTTCCTTAATTCTGAAGGACATTTTTCAAGTTCTAAAATTAATTCTCCAAATTCCTCATCATACCAATCATCTTTAAAATTAGATAAATATCTATTATTGTTTTTATTAACAAGTGTACTCATATAAGAACCAGAAATGTGAATAAAAATCTGTGAAAAGTATGAAGGTTCAAAAGATATTTTAATTGTATTTTTTCTTTCCATATAAAATCCTTTCTGTTAACAAATTGCAAAAAAACCAAAAGTTTCCTTTTGATAACACAATTAATCAAATTTAATAGAATTTTATCATAAATCATGTTAATATACAATCAGTTAACAACAAAAAACGAACAAAACTTGTTAACCAAATTTATAATTTAATAAATCCAAAGGAAGGAGGGATATGTATGGAACTACAAAAAGTACAAAGAACAACACTAACAATGAAAGAAGCAGCAGAATATTTAGGAATATCTTATTGGTTAATAAATCAATTAGTAAGAAGAAAACAAATACCATGCTCAAAAGTTGGTGGAAAATTTCTATTTAGAATTCAAGTATTAGACGAATATCTAAGTAGGAAAGAAAAAGAATCAATTAAATACTAATTGAAAGAAAGCGAGGAAAGGAGGCTATGTATGAAATACCATGGTTCAAAACAGAAACTACAATATTTTCAAACAGGAAAATTCAAATAATTCTAAAACTTCCTGAAGGAGACACATATTTTAGAGTATGGATACAGTTAATTGCATTAGCAGTTGAGTGTAACAATAAAGGAAGATTAGAAGTTGGAGAAAACAATCCAATGACAATTCAAAATTTTTCAAAGATTATGGGAAAATCTAATAAAAAAATTGAAAAAATTTTGAAAAAGTTTCTAGAATTAGGAATGTTAAAAAAAGAAGGGGAAACATTTCTAATAAAAAATTGGGACAAGTATCAAAGTATTGAAAAGTATGAAAAATATCAAATACAAAACAGAGAAAGACAAAGAAAATATCGTGAAAAGCATAAAAGTGAAATTGAAAAAAGTAACGTTATACAAGCGTTAGGTAACGGAGAAGAAGAAAACAAAAAAGATTTAGAAAATAAGAAACAAAAAAATATAAGAGAGGAGAACGAGAATGGATTTAGACAATACAAAATCTAATAAAATTATTCACAAAGAGTTCAAAAAGTGTGAATTTTGTGGCAAAGAATTAACACCAATAGGACTCGATTATTTATATGCTAATATTTCTCCAGATGCAATTAAATACGAAAGATGTAATTGCAATGAGGCACAAGAATACTGGAATAATGTAGATAAGCAAGAATATGAAATAGAAAAAAGAAAACATTATAAAAATATCATAAATAAAATTTATAAGAAGAATTATGTTGAAGAAAAATTTCAAGAACAAAACTTTGAAAATTTTAATATTAATTCAGAGAATGAAATGGCAGTAAAAGTTGCTAAAGACTATATCGATAAAAGTATAGAAAAAATGCAAAGTGACGGACTGATAATAACGGGCGAGTCAGGAGTTGGAAAGACACATTTAGCAGCATCAATTGCTAACGAATTAATAGAAAATGATAAGACCGTTTTAATGGGAAGATTAACAATGTTATTGGACATGATTAAGGAAACATTTAGAGACAATACAAGGTCAGAAAATGAATTAATAGAACTATATTCAAATGTAGATATGATTATAATTGATGATCTTGGAACAGAAAAAATAAGTCAGTGGGCATTAGAAAAATTGTATACAATAATTCAAAATAGAAATGAAAATAGATTACCGATAATAATTACAACTAGGTTTGATAAACATGGATTAATAGAAAGATTTAGTCAAAGTCAAGATGAACAATTGGTAGATGCAATAATATCAAAATTGTATCAAATGTGTTATGGAATAACACTAAAAAAGGTAAAAGAAAAAGAGTTAGTATAAGCCGCAAAACTAAAATACTAACCCAAATCTTTATACAATTATTGTAGTACAAAAATATAAAAAAGTAAATAGAAAATGAAAGAAAAAAAGTACTTGGATTTTAATAAAAAAGTCCAAGTATTTTTCAAAATATTGTGTGTATTTGATAGAAAAAGTAAGGGCTTTAGTACTAAAAAAGAGTGCATTATTGTCCTAACAAGCAATGAATTTCGTCAGCTCGAAATTCTAAATGGGGAAAATCCCCAATCCCCTTTTAAGATGGGAGGAAGCAAATGGCAACAACAAAAATATGGAAAGTACAAAAGAGATTAGATCATGTAATTGATTATGCAACAAATGAAGAAAAGACAAGAAAAAAATCTAATGGATATGGAATGGATAGATTTGATAGTATCAGACAAGTAATGACATATGCAACTAATCCAGATAAAACAGAAAAACAATTTTATACAACGAGTATAAATTGTGAAGTAAAAGATTCAGTTAAACAAATGCAACTTGTAAAAATGATATATGGAAAAGAAAATGGTATATTAGCGTTTCATGCTTATCAATCTTTTAATGAAGGAGAAGTTACTCCAGAAATAGCGCATGAAATTGGAGTAAAACTTGCAAATGAAATGTGGGGAGACAGGTTTCAAGTTGTTGTATCTACACACTTAAATACAGAACATCTTCATAATCATTTTGTAATCAATTCGGTTTCATTTAGAGATGGAAAAAAGTATTATAGCAATTTAACGAATACAGCATTACTAAGAAAAACATCAGATGAAATATGTGAGGAATATGGCTTAAGTGTTTTAACAGAAAAGACTTGTAAATCAGGAATAAATTTTGAAAATTTTTATAAGAAATCTATGAGAGATTCAGATTATTATAAATTTGCAAAAGAAGATATAGATTATGCTATAAAACATTCATATACTTTAAAACAATTTCAACAGATGTTAGTAGCAATGGACTATAACTACTATTATAGAGCAGAAAAATTAAGTGTAAGAAGAGAACCCTACAAAAGAAATATAAGAGTCGAAAGAGCATTCGGAGAAGAGTATTCATTGGAAAATATCAAAAGAAGAATTTTTGGAAATGATTATATAAAATCAGAAAAAATACTTCCTTATATGGTAGTAAAAAACAGACATTTTACGACAAGAAATAAAGTAAAAAAGAAATATAGACCAAAAGGGATTGTTGCATTGTATTACTATTATAGATATTTGCTAAAGTTATATACCAAAAAGAATATACAATATAAATTAACTCCTGAAATGAGGGCAGAAGTAAAAAAGATGGATGAATATTCGGAAAGAATTAGATTCCTATGTAAGTATAGGATTGAGACTATGAGTGATGTTGATAATATTAAAAAACAGAAACAGGAAGAATTACAGAAAATTTTGAATATTAGGAATAGACTGTATTGTAAGAGACAAAAGTTAGATAGTGGAATTGAAAAAGATGGTGTTACTAAAGATATAATTGATGTTACTGCTACTTTAACAAGGGTTAGAAAAGAGATTAGGTTGTGTGATAAATTTTATGATGATGTGCCGAAAATTAAAGAACAGATAAAAGAACTAGATGAAAAAGAAAAGCAGAATACTAAAGAGAAAGAAGAGAAAAAATTAAAAAAGAAAAAAGGATTACATAGAAAAAAGACATCATTGAGAACTAGAAGATTAATTGCATTGGTATGCACGATTTTAATACTAATAGTAGTAGGATTTATAGGCAAAAAGACTGTAAGTTTTGTAAGCAGTATTTGGCCTAATATAGAGTCAGTAAAAAATTCTCTTACTGGTGGAAAAATCGACAAAACAAATGTAGACACTAGTGATCAATACGACATAAATGACGAAAAACAACCAACTCTAGAAGCAAAACACAACATATTTATAGATGTCGGTTGTGGTGGTAATGAAACTGGATACGTCACAAAAGACAATGTAAAAGAAAAAGATTTAGATTTAGAAATAGCGAAATTAGTAGCAAAGCAATTATCAAAATACGACGATGTAAATGTAATATTATCAAGACAAGAAGACGTATATATGAGTGCTGATGAAAGAAAATCTTTAGCAGAAAATCAAAATGCAGAACTTTTTGTATCTATACATATGGCTGGTGAAAACACTGGAAAAGCTGATGGAGTTGAGACTATATACTATAAAGGTTCACAAAATGGTTCTTATGATTTTGCAAGTCTTATGCAAACTTCTATAATGGCTTTTATAAAGGCCGAAAATAGAGGGACAAGTGCATATGAAATGAGTGTATTAAAGGACAACTCTATGCCTTCTATATACATTCAATGCGGTTTCCTTAGTAATTCTGCAGAAAAGAAAAAACTAACAGATAAAGAATACCAGCAAGAATT
>USAE01000016.1 GCA_900552655.1 uncultured Clostridium sp. | reverse complement strand
AAAAGTCTTTTACTGTTAAACCCGCCATTTTTATTTGCATTACTGCAAAAACAACAAGTCCAAATATTACAAGTATTAGCATATATATTATAAATAATAATATTGCCATAAATACACCTTCTTAAAATTTAAGTCTATTTAATTATAACATATTTAATTTTTATTTGTAAATATAATTTTCTAACTTGTATTTCTTAATTCTTTGCTAGTTTTATATAATAAATAAAACTCCACTAACATAAGTTAATGAAGTTTTTATTTTTACTATTTAGAAAAATATCTTTTTAATAAACCGTCAAATCCTCTACCATGACGAGCTTCGTCTTTAGCCATTTCATGAACTGTATCATGTATAGCATCATATCCTAATTCTTTAGCTCTTGTAGCTATTTCTTTTTTACCCATGCAAGCACCTTGTTCTGCTGCTGCTCTTAATTCTAAGTTTTTCTTTGTATCTGGGTATACAACTTCACCTAATAATTCTGCAAATTTTGCAGCGTGTTCAGCTTCTTCTAAAGCATATCTTTTAAATGCTTCTGCTATTTCTGGGTATCCTTCTCTATCTGCTTGACGACTCATAGCTAAGTACATTCCAACTTCTGTACATTCTCCCATAAAGTTGTCTTTTAATCCTTGTACTACTATTTCATCTAATCCTTGAGCTACACCAATTTTGTGTTCGTCAGCATAATCTTTAGCTCCACTCATATCTTTTAATTCGAATTTTTCTTTGCTAGCTCCACATTGTGGGCATTTTTCTGGAGCTTCATCTCCAATGTGTACATATCCACATACTTTACATACATAAGCTTTCATATTTTTTCCTCCTAAATTATTATATTTTTTATTCTTTATCCTTGCATTCTTCGCATCTTCCTCTTAAAAAAATTTTAGATTCCGATACTTTTGCATTGATAATATTAGCAAATTCTTTTAATTTATCATTAAGTTTTTCGTTTTCGTCTTCATCTAAAAAGATATCTTGTATTTTATTGCATTCTAAACATTGAAAATGTAAATGTGGCATAATGTTACCATCAAACCTATCTGATTCTCCTTGTTTAGTTTCTATTTTTAATATTTGACCATTTTCATATAAAGCAGATAAATTTCTATATACTGTTGCAATGCCTATTGATGGCATAATTTTTAATATATCTTTATATAGCATTTCTGCAGTTGGGTGGTCTGTTCTTTCTTTTAAAGCTTTTAATATTAGCTCTCTTTGTTTACTATATCTTTCCATAACATCTCCTTAAGTGATAACCATTATCATTATTACATAATATAAATTAATTGTCAACAGTTTTTTTATAAAATTTATATATGTTTTTGTAATATTTGGTTTTTTTTTGTGTTTTTTTATGATAGAATACTTATAGAAATTTATTCAATAATAAAACTTGAAAGGAATGAGCTTAATATGAATTTTAAAAAATGTTTACGTTGTGGGTGTTTCTTTTCTTCAGTAGATGATATTTGCCCTAATTGCGCACCAAAAGATAATTTTGAAATGTCAAAATTAAAGAGCTTTTTATCAAACCAAATTGAAGAAGCTTCAATTTCAGATATTAGTAGAGGAACAGGAATTGAAGAATCAAATATAAATAGATTTATGAATAATAAAGATTTCATAAAAACTGTAAAAAAAGAAAAAAATAATATAAATATCAATTTATAAGGAGGACGTTTTATGTCTAATATTTTCGAGGAATTAACAAAAAGAGGTTATACAGAGCAACTAACACATCCAGAAGAAATTAAAAATTTATTAGATAATGATTCAATATCTTTTTATATAGGTTTTGACCCAACTGCAGATAGTCTACATGTAGGTCATTTTATTTCTTTAATGGTCGCTTCGCATATGCAAAAAGCTGGTCATAAGCCTATTATTTTAATAGGTGGTGGTACTGCTACAATTGGTGACCCTTCTGGTAAAACAGATATGAGAAGAATGATGTCTAGAGAAGAAATTGATCATAATGTAGAATGTTTTAAAAAACAAATTGCTAAATTTCTATCTTTCGAAGGAAAAAATGGTGCAATAATAGTTAATAATGCAGATTGGCTTTTAGGTTTAAACTTTATTAACTTTTCAAGGGAGATCGGTTCTTTATTCTCAGTAAATAAAATGCTTTCTGCTGAATGTTATAAGCAAAGAATGGAAAGAGGACTAACATTTTTCGAACTTAGTTATATGTTAATGCAATCTTATGACTTTTTATATTTACATGATAAATATGGTTGTAAATTACAAATGGGTGGAAATGACCAATGGTCAAATATTCTAGGAGGAGTAGACTTAATAAGAAGAATTGGTCATTCCGATTCTTATGGTCTTACTTTTAAACTTCTTACTACAAAAGAAGGTAAGAAAATGGGAAAAACAGAAAAAGGTGCTCTTTGGCTAGATGCTACAAAAACTTCACCTTACGAATTTTACCAATATTGGAGAAATATAAATGATGCAGATGTAAAAACAGTTTTAAGCTTGCTAACATTTTTACCTATGGAAAAAGTGGAAGAACTTTCTAACTTAAAAGATGAAAAAATTAATGAAGCAAAAAAAGTTGCTGCATACGAAATTACAAAGCTAATTCATGGCGAAGAAGAAGCAAAAAAAGCAGAAGAATCTGCTAAAGCATTGTTCGAAGGTCAAGGTAGTTTAGATAATATGCCTTCTGCAACAGTTAATTCTAATATTTCTATTTTAGATGCAATAATACAAGTAAACTTTGCACCATCTAAAGGTCAAGCTCGTCAGTTAATAATGCAAGGTGGTATTACTTTAAATGATAATAAAATTTCTGATACTAATTATGTTCTTTCAGATTCAGATTTTAAAGATGGTTTTGCTATACTAAAAAAAGGAAAAAAATCTTATTATAAATTACAAAAAAATAACTAGGGTAATATTTTTATCCTAGTTTTTTTCTGCAAAAAAAGCGTGCCTTAAGTTTTTGTAAATCTTAGACACGCTATTGGTACTTTAAGTACCATCCCTCATCCCTGTTCTAGTTATTTTTGTTTTCTATTATATTCTACTAATTTTTTCTCATTTTTATATGTAATAATTGTTAATGTTAATACTGCTAATATAATTCCTAATGGTAATGTATAATAGCTAATAGGTATTCTTGCTATTGCTAATATACTTAAGTATAATGCTTCTACTATTATTGGCCAAATAAGTAATTTTGCTACAACTTTTGCTAATTCTATTTTTCTAAATCTTATAATTGAATATACAATAATTAATACTGCTGAAATTACTATTGGAACAATATAGTTTGACATTATATCTCTCCCTCTATAATGTGGTACATCTACAACTGTTAAATCTTCTTTTGCTAATGTTGTTCCATATTTTTCGTTTACCTTTGCTACTAAGTTGTTTAATTTTTCGTCATTACTTTCTCTTACTGTAATTGCTACAGAATCATTAAAAAATTCTATTTTTTGTATTAGTACTTCTTTTGTTCCAAAAGCTTCTTTTGCAATCGCTTCTACATCTGCTTTTGTATAATCTTTTCCAATATACATTTCTACTCTAATAGAGTCATCATATGCTAAACTAAATTTAAATTTTGCTGTATAACCTACTACTATACCTGCAATTATTACAATTGCTATTAATATATATAGTAATTTATTTTTCATCTTAGTTTTCTTGCGTTCCATCTTTTCACCCTCTCAAATTATTTTTCTTCTGCTTTTATAATTAAATTCTTAGTTACAAGTAAATTATATATAATTGATGTTGTAAGTCCCCAGAATACAACCATTCCAAAACTATATATTGGAATAAATGAATTAAATGCAAATACAATGGCTATTATATATGCTGGTACTAACATCATACAGAATTTTACTACTACATTTTTTATTACTTTTTCATTTTCTTTTTTACCTTTTATAGCTTTTAATAACATATAAAGTAATACATAGTTTAATAATGCAACTAATGATAATCCTATAATTCCACCAATTCCTATTTCTACATTTGTTAATCTTAAAATTAATAATGTAACTGCCATAAATCCTATGTTAGAGATTGTAGCTAGTATTCCATTTACTCTAAATTTAATTATTAAGAAGATAAATAATAGAGCTAAAATTGCTAATAATACTATAATTGTATTTTTTAATACATTTACTGTTATAGAAGATTCTATATATTTATTTCCTTCTAATGAATATGTAATTGGCATTACACCATTTTTTATTAGTGAAGCCATAGATTGAGCTTGTACCATGTATGTATCTAGTTTATTGTTTTCATCACTTGTAGATAAAGCACTTCCTGTTCCTATTAACAAGTCTAATGTTCCTGTTATATTCTCTTCTGAGAATTGTTGTCCTGGAGCTATTGCTGTACCATCTATTATCATGTCTATTTTTTTAGTATTTTGTTCTGCGTTTTCAGTTCCTTCTGTTGTAGTTTCGTTTGTTACTTCATTTGATGTTTCATTTACATTCAAGTCTGCTTCTGTTATTTCATTTGATACAGTATTATTTCCCACTGTATTTGTTGTTTCTTCTTTTATATTACTATTGTATGTTTTTGATATTTCTTGTAATTTTTCTTTACCTTGTTTATTAAATACTATTTCTAAATATACATTTACACCTGCTTGTGTATTATTGTATAAAACTTTTGCATCTTTTACATCATCATTATTTAATAAAATTTCTCCTGTTTCTGAATCTTTCAATTCAAATTTCCCTACTTCAGTTAGTGTAGATACTATATCGTCTGTTGAACTATCTTCTTTTAATTCTATAACTATATTACCATTCTCTCTATCTTGTCTTACTTTATAATCTGTAACTCCAGATGTTTTTAATCTATTTATTAATATTTGTTTTGACTTTTCATAATTTTCTGGTTTTAATGTTTCTTCTTTATTAGTCTCTTTAGAACTTTTCTTATAATTATTTTCTTTAATTACCTCTTCCGTATACCCTTGGCTTGAAAGTTCTTTTTCTGTTCCTTCAGCAATTTTTGCTCCTTCTGTGTCTGTTAATGTTATTGTATCTTCTTTTTCAACATTTAACTGAATTATCCTATTACCTTTTATATCTGACCCTAATATAAAGTCTGGAATAACATCTGACATCTCATTTTTGTCTTTTACATATATTCCTACAAAAGATATTATAGATAATAAGATTATAATAACTGTTATTAACGTTATTCTTAATCCTCTCAATTTGTTTATTTCTTTTGCTTTTTGCTCTTTTTTTAGCTTTTCTTCCTTGTTCACTTTTTCTCCTCCTTAGTTAAAAACATTGAATATAGTCTGTTTAAATTCTATCTTAAATCATAAAAAAATTCAACTATTTTTTCCCAAATAGTTGAATTTTATACTTATTCATTTTTCTTAAATTTAATTCTTTTTGTTAAGATTAACACCTATTATTCCACCTATTCCTCCAGAAATAATTCCTAATAATATTATTAAAATAGTTTTACTAGAAAAATTTATATTTCCAGAAAATATTAGCGAAATTAATAAATATATTAATATATACAAGCTTCCTATTATTATCCCATTTACAATTCCTCTTTTTTGTAATTTTATCGTTGCTACAGAACTTCCTATTAATACCGCTATTGTATTTAGTGCAACTACTAATGTTGGAATTGCACTGTCCGATATTGTAGAATATGTCATTATTAAAGATAATATAATTAATGCTAAAATATTTATCCCAAATGCTATTATCTCACCTTTTAATATAGCCATTCCATTCTTTTTTAATAATCCCTCTTCCATAATTTAAGCCTCCCTAATAAATTTTATTTAGGAAGGCTTATTTTTATGATATTAATTTTTTACTAATTCATTTGGATTTGATGTTCCATTATTTATATTCATATTATTGTTTAAGTTTGAGTCATTAATATTTGTATTTACCTTTTTAATTCCATTTGCTTTAAATACTTCATCTAGATTTCCTTGTTGTCCACCCATTTCTAAGTAATATACATCTTTACCATTTTCTGTTCTATAATAAATATTATCTAGTACAAAGTCAACTAGTTGTTCTCCTAATGGATTGTATACTGCATATTTTTTATTTCTATCATTTTCGCTTATTTGTTTTCCAACTATAATTCCTTCATATTCCTCTAATAATATTGCATTATTAGCAGATTTTGTTTGTTGTGAAGATACTATGCAACCAATACTTGCATATTCTATTGGTAATATCATTTCTCCATTTATATTAAATAATCCCCATTTTTCATCTCTTTGTACAGGAATTATAGAATCATAAAATAAATATTGATTTTCATTTTTTAAACTTGGATATTGGTCTTTGTTTACACCAATTTGATCATATTCTGAATATAATATTTGTCTTTCACTCTTATTTATTACACCATATTTGTTGCTAGATCTAACTATATATAACCCTGTATCTTTATCTAGTAATTTTATAGAATCATAATTCATAGAAATCTTACTTTGACCTAATTCACTTATAATTCCATATTTATCATTACTTTCTACTAAAAATTCTTCTGTTGTTTCTAACCATTGTACACTTTCATAACGAGCTCCTGCAATTTCTTTTCCATCTGGTCTAATAATACCAATTAACCCATTATCTTTTCTAGCTACAATCATATCTGATGCAAGTGCTTTTTTATTAACAAAGTTAGAATCTACAGAGTTATATCCTAAACTTGCAATTTTCGTTTGATATTGTTCATATAAATATTCTGTTCCTACTAATACTATTTTATTTGTTGCTTGATTATAATTTATTTTTGCATTTAATAATACTTGTAAATCTTCTACATAAGCATATAGTTGACCATTTGCATATTTAATTTTTTCTGATAAATACATATAACCATATTCATTATCTTTTGTATCTTCTTTTAATAATATTTTATTAATTTTGTTTTCATTTGCTTTAATTTCTACTACTTCGTCTGCGCACTGTACTACACCAGAATTAGGGTCTTCTGTATTTTGACCATATTCCCCATTTAAATATTGGTATCCTTTTACACGTGGTGCAACATCTGAAACTGATACAAATATTTTTCCTGTTTGTTCATCTGTTATAATAGTAGTTTCTTTTAGTGGCATTCCCATTCCATCAACTGTAATTCCCCATTCCAAACTTTGGAAATACATCATTGCACATACAATTCCTATTATTAATATTACAGCTACTACTATACAAGAAATTATAACTACACTATTTCTTTTTACTTTTTTCTTCTGCTCTTTAAACAGTTCTTCATCATCAAATAAATCCATAATCTTCCCCCTACTTATTATTCTTTTGTATCATATCCGTATTTTTTATAAAATTCTTTTCTAAAGTTTCCGAAATTGTCGTTTTCTATTTCAATTCTAACTCTTTCCATAAGTTTAGTCAAGAAGTAGACATTATGAATTGAAAGTAGTCTTACACCTAAAATTTCTTTTGCTTTTATTAAATGTCTAATATATGCTCTAGTATAATTTCTACATGCATAGCAATCACATTCATTATCTATAGGGCCCCAGTCTTTTTCATAAGTTGCATTCCTTATTACAACTTTTCCATTCCATGTCATTGCTGTTCCATTTCTCGCAATTCTTGTTGGTAATACACAATCACACATATCTATTCCAGCCATAGCTGCTTCTATTAAATAATCTGGTGAGCCTACTCCCATTAGATATCTTGGTTTGTTTTCTGGCATAAGTGGTGCTGTAAACCTAAGAATATCTAAAAATTCTTCTTTAGGTTCTCCTACACTTATTCCACCTATTGCATAACCTGGTAAATCTAATTTTGCTAAGTCTCTTGTAGATTTTTCTCTTAAATCTTTATAAAATCCACCTTGTATAATTCCAAATAATCCTTGTTCTTCTGGTCTTGAGTGTGCTTCTTTACATCTTTTTGCCCATCTTGTAGTTCTTTCCATAGACTTTTTAGTATAGTCATATGTTGAAGGATAAGGACAACATTCATCAAAAGCCATCATTATGTCAGATCCTAAAATATTTTCTGTATTCATAACACTTTCTGGTGTAAATACTATTTTTCTTCCATCTAAATGAGATCTAAATTCTACACCTTCTTCTGTTATTTTTCTAAGTCCACTTAAGCTAAAAACTTGGAACCCTCCACTATCTGTTAAAATAGCTCTATCCCAATTCATAAATTTGTGAAGTCCACCTGCTTCTTTAATTACCTCTTCTCCTGGTCTTAAATATAAATGGTATGTATTTGATAATATAATTTTTGCATCTATCTCATTTTTTAGTTCATCAGGCGTCATACTTTTTACTGTTGCTTGCGTTCCAACAGGCATAAATACTGGTGTTTGTATATCTCCATGAGGAGTATGAATTACACCTCTTCTTGCACCAGTTTGCTTACACTTATGAATTAATTCATATGTTATTGCTGGTTTCATATTTTCCTCCTTACTTAAATTTTATATTTTTTAGAAATTTCTTTTGTAAAGCTACATTATAAAAATTTAATACTTTTTTTAATTAATAAACATTGCATCTCCAAAACTAAAAAATCTGTATCTTTCTTTTACTGCTTCATTATAAGCTTTCATAATATATTCTTTTCCTGCTAAAGCTGAAACAAGCATTATTAATGTTGATTCTGGTAAATGGAAATTTGTAATTAACCCATCTAAACATTTAAATTTGTACCCAGGGTATATAAATATTTGTGTATCGCCTTCTGTAGGTTTTACCATTCCTTTTTCATCTGCTATTGTTTCTAATACTCTACAAGATGTAGTTCCTATAGCAATAACCCTTTTACCATTCTTTTTTGCATTATTTATTTTGTCTACATCTTCTTGTTTTATATAATAATGTTCTGAGTGCATATGGTGCTCTTCTACATTCTCTACTTTTACTGGTCTAAAAGTTCCAATTCCTACATGTAATGTTACATTTGCAACTTCTACTCCTTTTTGCTTTAATTTTTCAAAAAGTTCTGGTGTAAAATGTAAACCTGCTGTTGGTGCTGCTGCTGATCCTTCATATCTTGCATATACTGTTTGGTATCTATCTTTATCTTTTAACGATTCATGAATATATGGTGGTAATGGCATTAATCCAATTTTGTCTAATATTTCGTTAAATATTCCTTCATATTTAAATTCTACTTTTCTAGTTCCACCTGGCATTATGTCTAATACAGTTGCTTTTAATATTCCATCACCAAATTCTACTTCTGTACCAGGTTTTAATTTATGCCCAGGTCTTACTATAGATTCCCATATATCTCCTTCTATTTGGTTTAATAAAAGAAATTCTATTTTAGCACCTGTTGCTTTTTTCCCATATAATCTTGCTGGTATAACTTTAGTATTGTTTCTTACTAAGCAATCTCCTGGTTCTAGATAATCTATTATATCTTTAAATTGTTTATGTTCTATACTTTGGTCTTTTCTATTTAAAACCATTAATCTAGATTCATCTCTTTTTTCTATTGGTGTTTGTGCTATTAATTCTTCTGGTAAGTCATAATAAAAGTCTGAAACGTTCACTTGAAAAATCTCCTATCTATTAATTGTAATTTTCTTGCAACTATATTGCAAAACTCAAGATTATTATACTATATTTTTTATGTATACTCAAGTATTAAAATCCTATTTTTTCTTTTAATTCTTGCTTTGTTAATTCTAAATCTTTGCTATTTTCTATTTTTAGACAATGTATATTTTTGTATTTATTTTCTATTTCATCTGACATCTCTAAATATACTTTTTGTTGCATTATACTTTTTTCACTTTCAAATTTTGCATATTTCGTTACTGCTTTATTCTTTCTTTCCAATCTCTTAGAATATAAGTCTTCATCCTCTAAGTACAATGTTATATAATATATTTCAAAATCTAGTTTGCTAAAATCATCTAATAACTTTTCATATACATCTGTAAAAGAATATTCTTTATAACCAAGTCTACAATAATTTTCCTCTGTAAAAAATGTTCTATCAAATACTAAATTAATACTTTGATTCTCTAAATCTTTTAAATATCTAATTAATCCTTCGTACATTTCTTCTGCTTTCTTTTTTCCTTCTTTTGAGCTATCTGCAGTTCCACATAGTCTATATAAATTTGTATATGACATTGCATATCTTAAATAATCTGTAATTGTTGTTTTTCCTGCGCCTTGTGGACCTTCTACTACTATTAATTTTGAATTTGCCATTTCTATTCCCCCTAGATTTTAATTATTTGTATTATATAAAAATGTAGATTTTTTTACAAGAATTTTGTCAAAGTTTGTAATGGTATTTTGTGCATATAAAAAGCACACTATATAAAAATTAATAGTATGCTTTTTTATTTTTTGAACTTTTAAACTCGTCCCCAATGTTCAAATTAATTATTTACTTCTACGTCTATGTTAATTGTCTCATCATTTATTTTTGTTTCTACATAGTTTTCTCTTTCTTCGTTATAGAATATATTATCTGATAATGTATCTTTCATTATTTGTTCTTTGTATTTTTCTATTGTTGTTTTTAAGTTGTCATTGTTTGCAAAATACAAGTTAATTCTATCTAATACTTCGAATCCTCTGTCTTTTCTCATATTTTGTACTTTAGATAAAATTTCTCTTACATAACCTTCTTCTTTAAGTTCTGGTGTTATTGTTGTTTCTAATATAACTCCTAATTCTCCTTCTCCTGCAAATGCATATCCTTCTTTTCCTTGCATTGTTACTAAAAGGTTCGTTTCGTCTAAGGCTATTTGTGTATCTTCTACTTCTATATATTCTACTTTTCCTTGTTTTACCTTGTTTGCTAAGTCCATTTGGTTTAATTTAGATATAGCTTCTCTTATTTTTGGAATTAATTTTCCATATTCTTTTCCTAAAACTGGTAAGTTTGGTTTTATCTCGAAGTCAACATATTTAGACATATCTGCACCTAAAGAAACTTCTTTTACATTTAATTCTTCTTTTACTATGTCACCATAATATTCTGGAAGTGTTCCTACAGAAATTAACATTTCTGAAAGTGGTTGTCTATTTTTTATATTAGCTGCATTTCTTGCACTTCTACCTAATTTAACAATTTTATATGCTAAATCCATTTCTTTTTCTAAGTCTTTATCTATTTTTTCTTCGCAAACTTCTGGCCATAAACATAGGTGAACACTTTCTGGTTCTTCACTATTTAAATTTACAACTAAGTTTTGGTAAATATCTTCTGTTATAAATGGTACAAATGGTGCAGAAACTTTTATTAAATCCACTAATACTCTGTATAAAGTTATATATGCTCCTACTTTATCGTCTTCCATTCCACTTGCCCAAAATCTTTCTCTGTTTCTACGTACATACCAGTTAGAAAGTTCGTCTGTAAAATCTTCTATTAGTAATGCTGCTGCTGTTATATCATAATTATTTAATTTTTCGTCTACTTCCTTTATTAATGTATTCATTTTAGATGTAATCCATTTATCCATTACATTTGTTACTTCGAAATCCTTATATTTTACTGGGTTAAACTTATCTATTTCTGCATATAAAACATAGAATGAATATACATTCCATAGTGTGCTTAAGAATTTTCTTTGTGTTTCTTGTACACTTTTTACAGAAAGTCTTGTTGGAATCCAAGGACTACTACATGTATAGAAATGCCATCTTGTAGCATCTGCTCCAACTGTATCTAATAGTTCGAATGGGTCTACACCATTCTTTTTAGATTTAGACATTTTTTGTCCTTTATCATCTAAAACATGACCTAATACAATACAATTTTCGTATGATGGTTTATCAAATAAACAAGTAGAAACTGCAAGTAATGTATAGAACCATCCTCTTGTTTGGTCAATCGCTTCTGAAATGAATTGAGCTGGGAAGTTTGCTTCAAATATTTCTTTGTTTTCGAATGGATAATGCCATTGTGCAAAAGGCATAGATCCAGAATCGAACCAACAATCTATAACTTCTTTTTCCCTTGTCATTTCTTTTCCACAATGTGGACATTTTAAATGTACTTCATCTATATATGGTTTATGTAATTCTATATTTTCTGGTACATTTTCGCCTTTTTCTTTTAGTTCTTCTATACTACCTATACATTCTCTGTGACCACATTCGCAAGTCCAAATAGGAAGTGGTGTTCCCCAATATCTATCTCTAGAAATTCCCCAGTCTATAACGTTTTCTAAGAATTTTCCAAATCTTCCTGTTTTTATTGTTTCTGGCATCCAATTTATTTGGTCATTATTTTTTAATAAATTGTCTCTTAGTTTGCTCATTGCAACAAACCAACTTTCTTTTGGATAATATAAAAGTGGTGTGTCACATCTCCAGCAATGTGGATATGAGTGTAAATGTTTTTCTTTACTAAATAATTTATTTTCTTCTTGTAACCATTTGCATATACTTTCATTGCAATCTCTTACAAATTTTCCAGCCCAAGGTTCTACTTCTTC
Organism: uncultured Clostridium sp.; assembly: GCA_900552655.1. Taxonomy (GTDB): domain Bacteria; phylum Bacillota; class Clostridia; order TANB77; family CAG-508; genus Merdicola. Next base: position 16,831 of record USAE01000016.1, on the reverse strand, counting down.
TACGAATTTTCCTTCTTTATCTACTAAGTTTACAAATGTAATCCCATTTTGCTTAGCAACTAAGCTATCGTCTTCACCATATGCTGGTGCAATATGTACTATACCTGTACCATCTGTTAAAGTGACATAGTCACCATGTATTACTTCGAATGCTTTTCCTTCTATTTTTGCAAATGGCATTAATTGTTCATATTTTGTTCCTAGTAATTCTGAACCTTTATATTCTTTAATTATTTCGTATTCTTTATCTTTTAAGATTGATTCTACTAAATCTTTAGCCAATACGTAAACTTCATATTTTGCTTCTTCTTCTGTTCCAACATTAACTTTTACATCTACATATGTATATGCTTTATTAACACATAATGCTAAGTTTGATGGTAATGTCCAAGGTGTTGTAGTCCAAGCTAAAATATATCTATTATCTTCATCTTTAACTTTAAATTTTGCAACACAAGTTAAGTCTTTAACATCTTTATATCCTTGTGCAACTTCGTGTGATGAAAGTGCTGTTCCACATCTTGGGCAATATGGCATTACTCTATGACCTTCATAAAGCAAACCTTTTTTCCACATTTCTTTTAAAGCCCACCATACAGATTCTATATATTCATTGTGGTATGTTACATATGGCTTTTCCATATCTACCCAATATCCTACTTTATCTGTCATTTGCTCCCATAAATTAACATATGAGAAAACGCTTTCTTTACATTCTTCAACAAATTTTTCTACTCCATAATCTTCTATTTGTTGTTTCCCAGAAATTCCTAATTTTTTTTCTATTTCTAGCTCTACTGGAAGTCCATGTGTATCCCAGCCTGCTTTTCTTAAAACTTTGTAACCTTTCATTACTTTATATCTTGGAATAATATCTTTCATAACCCTTGTTTCGATATGTCCAACATGTGGTCTTCCATTTGCTGTTGGTGGACCATCATAAAATGTAAAGTATCTTTTTCCTTCGTTCATTGCAAAATTTTTCTTTACAATATTTTTTTCTTTCCATAGTTTTGCAACATCATTTTCCATTCCAACAAAACCATCTTTAAGTTCTACTTTTTTGTACACTGTAACTCCTCCTTTATTTTTACTATTAGGTTTTTCACTTAAATTGAATGCTAAATTTTATGGTATGTAATTCTTTCCTAACATACAAAAAACCTTTCCATCCTACATAGGACGAAAAGGTAAAATTCCGCGGTACCACCTAATTTAATAACTAATGTTATTCTCTTAATTCTCTTTAACGCAGAGGGTACGACAAAGCTTACTTTAATTTTTATTTTATATTTTCAGCTATGCAACATATAAGGTGATAACAATTATTTTTATCTTACTAGAATTTCAGCTTACATCTAGCTCTCTTAAAGATTATTTTATAACTGTGTTGTCCTTATTTTGTCTTTTTTATTGTGAAAATATTATATCACGATTTTTTTATTTTGCAAGCATTTTTTATTTTAAGTTCCTTTTTTAAAGCATTTCCAAAATCCTTATTCCGATTTGTATTGGTTTTTTAAAATATAATTTAAGCTTTCTATACCGATTTTTTACTAGCATTTTTTTCCTTTTTATCATATAATACTTATTATAAGAAATTATAATTATAATTCTTGTTATTATTAAAAGCCGAGGTGCTTAAAATGAAACATTATAAATTAGCCATTGTTGGCGCAACAGGTGTAGTTGGTAGTACTGCACTAAAGGTATTAGAAGAAAAGAAACTACCAATTAGTGAATATGTCTTATTTGCTTCTTGCAAATCTGCAGGTAAAAAAGTTAATTTTATGAACAAAGAATATGTTATTAAAGAACTAAATGAAAATTCTTTTGATGAAGGTTTTGACTTTGCAATATTTTCTGCAGGTGGCGAGACAGCTAAAAAATATGCTCCAATAGCAGCGTCTAAAGGTTGCATTGTTGTAGATAATAGTAGTGCATTTAGAATGGACCCAAATGTACCTTTAGTTGTTCCAGAGGTAAATAAAGAAGAAATTGCAAATAATAAAGGAATAATTGCAAACCCTAACTGTTCTACAATACAAGCAGTTTTGCCATTAAAAGCTTTAGATGATAAATACAAAATAAAAAGAATTGTGTATTCTACATACCAAGCTGTTTCTGGAGCTGGACAAAAAGGTTTAAACGATTTAGAAAATGGTAGAAAAGGAATTAATAAATTAGAGAAATTCCCATACCCAATTTATAATAATTGTTTACCACAAATAGATGTATTTACAGAAAATGGCTATACTAAAGAAGAATTAAAAATGATTAATGAAACTAGAAAAATTTTAAATAATCCTGACTTAAAAATAACAGCAACAACAGTTAGAGTTCCTGTAGAAAATTCACATAGTGAATCTATAAATGTGGAATTTGAAAAGGATTTTGAACTTTCTGAATTAATAGAAACCTTAAAAAATTTTGAAGGCATTATTGTTAAAGACGATATTAATTCCGAAATTTACCCACTAGCAACAACAGCAACAGGTCATGACGACGTATTTGTGGGTAGAATTAGAAGAGATTTTAGCATAGAAAGCGGTGTAAATCTTTGGGTTGTCGCAGATAATATAAGAAAAGGTGCTGCAAGTAATGCAATACAAATAGTAGAAAAACTAATCGAAATGTAAAAAAGTGAACCTAAGATTTTTCTAACAAACCGGGATTTAGGGACGGTCCTTAAAATCCCGTTTTTTTATGTTTAGTTAATTTTATACAATTTTGGCATCTTTCATTTTCTGGGCTATAATTGCATTTTAGCTCATCTACTTTTATTATACTTTTAATATACTCCGAAAATTTATTAACTGTATCTTCAGAAATGGCATGTTTCATTTTTTTTGCTTCTTCTTCTGCTGTTTTGCTATCAACATTTAGTATTTGAATTAAAAAGGCCTTTAAAACATTATGTTTTTTTATAACATTTGTTGCTTCTTCTTTTCCTCTTTCTGTTAGTTTTATTTCCCCATAAGCTTCGTAGTCAACAAGATCTATTTCTTTTAGTGATTTTAATGCTCTATTAACACTTGCTTTGCTAACTTGCAAATAATCTGCAATATCTGTAACTCTTGCTTCATTTTTATGTAAAATTAATATATATATTGTTTTTAAATAATCTTCTTGTGACGCTGTCATTGTTTTTCTCTCCTAACTTTGTATTTTTTACTGCCTATATGCTTTACATTTAAATCTCTTAATTTTTAATAATTATATATTATTATATATATTTTTTCCATAATTTATTTATTTTTTCTATATTATATCATATAATACAATAGAAACTAGCTACATATAATTATATAAGCTAAAAAATCTCTATGGGAGATGTTATTATGAAAAAAATTATATTTAAAGGTTGTGGTACAGCCATCTCCACACCATTTACAAAAGATGGCATAAATTTTGAAGAATTTGGAAAATTAATAGAATTTCAAATTTCAGAAGGTGTAGATAGTATTATAGTATGTGGTACTACTGGCGAATCTTCTACAATGACCGAAAAAGAAAAAAAAGATACTATTAAATTTGCTATAGATAAAGTTAATGGTAGAATTCCTGTAATTGCTGGAACTGGTTCTAATAATACTGCATCTGCAATAGAAATGTCTAAATATTCTGAATCTGTTGGCGCAGATGGTTTATTGGTTGTAACACCATATTACAATAAAACTACTCAAGCTGGTCTAGTAGCACATTATAAAGCAATAGCAAATTCTACAAATTTACCAATAATTGTATATAGTGTATCTAGCAGAACGGGTGTAAATATTACTCCAGAAACATGTTTAGCACTTTCTAAAATTTCAAACATTGTAGCTATAAAAGAAGCTAGTGGTAATATTTCGCAAGTTGCCAAAATTGCTGAATTATGTAAGGATAATTTACATATCTATTCTGGTAATGATGACCAAATTATTCCTGTACTTTCTTTAGGAGGTCTTGGTGTTATATCTGTTCTTTCTAATGTTGCACCAAAATATACACATAATATGGTTCAAAATTTCTTTGATGGAAATATTTCGCAAGCTAGAAAAATGCAATTAGATTCAATAGATTTAATAGAAAGCTTATTTTGCGAAGTTAACCCTATTCCAGTAAAAGAAGCTTTAAATATTATTGGTTATAATTTTGGAAATCCAAGATTGCCTTTAGTTAGTTTGTCAAATAAAAACAAAGAAAAATTACAAAATTCTTTAAAAAATTTTGGATTAATTTAAATTGTTGTTTCATAATATAAGCAATATATTAAAATATTAAGATTTAATTAACTTTATTCACATGTTTTTTTCAGGATGATATAATATTTATATAGGATATTATATAAATATTATGGGATGTGGATAAATGTTTTTTAAAAAATTAAAGAATGAAGAAAATTATTTAGAATTTAAAAATATAATAAATGATATTCGCCTAAATGAAAAAGTTAGAGAAATGAGTAATTATATGCAACATTCTACTACATCATGTTATAACCATTGTTTACATGTTGCATATTATACTTATTTAATATGTAAAAAATTTAACTTAGACTATTTTTCTGCTTCGCGTGCTGCAATGCTTCATGACTTCTTTTTGTATGACTGGCATGAGTCAAGAAAAATTAACTCTTTTAAAGAATTACATGCTTTTGCTCATCCTAAAATAGCTTTGCAAAATTCATTAAAAAATTTTGAGTTAAATGATTTAGAAAAGGATATTATCGTAAAACATATGTGGCCTTTAACTATTAAATTTCCTAACTACATAGAAAGTTATATAGTAACATTTGTAGATAAATATTGTGCTACAGTTGAATTTTTTAAATACTTAGAAAAACGTTATAATTTGAAAATGGTTTACAGATACGCTTATGTTTTTTTAACAGTTTTATTTGTACGATTCTAATTTTATTTTGGCGATATGAAAGGACGAACAAAAAAATGAAAATATTAATAAATGGAATAAATGGAAAAATGGGACAAGAAGTTGCAAATGTATTAGATAACGATAAAGATATTGTTCTTGTTGGTGGTGTTGACAAAGAAAACACTGGAATATATACATACCCTGTTTATACAAATGTTTCTCAAATAGAAGAAAAGCCAGATGTTATAATAGACTTTTCTGTTCCAGTTGCTACTTTAAATATTTTAAGTTATGCAAAAGAAAACAATATTCCTGTAGTAATTGCTACTACTGGTTTTACTAATGAACAATTAAATACTATAAATGAATATTCAAAACATATTCCTATTTTTAAATCTGCCAATATGTCTTACGATATAAATTTAATGGCTAAAATTGTAGCTTCTTTATCAAAAAGCTTACCAAATACAGATATCGAAATTATAGAAACTCATCATAATAGAAAAATAGATAGTCCTAGTGGTACAGCATTATTTTTAGCAGATAGTATTAATGAAGCAAATAATAATAAAATGATTTACGAATTTGATAGACATAATAAACGTGAAAAAAGAAATAAGCTAGAAATTGGATTTTCCTCTATTCGTGGTGGAAATATTGTTGGTGAACATACTGTACAATTTTTTGGTGAACATGAAACTTTAGAAGTAACCCACAGATGCTATTCTAGAACAGTTTTTGCAAATGGTGCTGTTATGGCTGCAAAATATATAATTAATAAAGATAATGGTATGTATAATATGAACCATTTAATTAATAATGATTAGTAAAATTCTATTTTAAATGAAGAAAAAGGAGAAGTGCAATTAGCACTTTCTCCTTTTTCTTTTTTATAACTTGGCTATTACTTTGCTCTGAACAATGTAATACTTGCCATCTTCAGCAGGATAGGTCGTTACTCCTTTCATTGTACCATACATTAATTTAATCCGCTCATAAGCCTCATTTTTTTCGTATGTTTGCAATTCAAGTAACTCATAATGTTTTTCATCAATCATGTTTTTTCTCCCTTCTGTGTTCAACTAATGTAACTTCTTATATTATACTATAATTTACATAAAATATCAAATTTTAAGCTCCACTTTATCCTCTTTTGCTACTAATTTTCCTTTTAAACCTGGTTTTATATTACCATCTAATATTTCTTCTGCTAATTTATCTTCTACAATATTTTGTATTGCTCTACGAAGTGGTCTTGCACCAAATTCTTTATCTACACCCTTTTTAGCAATTAATTCCTTTACACTTTTGTCTATTTTTATATTTAATCCTTGATCTTGTAATCTTTCTTCAACATTTTTTAATAATAAATCTATTATACTATTTATTTCACTATCATTTAGCTTATGGAATACTATAATGTCATCTATACGATTTATGAATTCTGGTCTTAATTCCCTTTTTAATTCTGCCATTACATTTTTCTTTATTTCTTCATATTCCTTTGCTAAATCTTGCTCTGCTTTATCTATAAAACCTAAAGATTTTTTATCTGTAATTAGCCTTGCACCTATATTTGAGGTCATAATTATTACTGTATTTTTAAAGTTTACTGTTCTACCTTGGCTATCTGTTAATCTACCATCCTCTAAAATTTGAAGTAACATATTCATAACATCTGGATGTGCCTTTTCTATTTCATCAAATAATATTACAGAATATGGTTTTCTTCTAATCTTTTCTGTTAATTGACCACCATCGTCAAAACCAACATATCCTGGAGGTGCACCAATCAACTTAGCAACAGAATGTGGTTCCATAAATTCTGACATATCAACTCTTATCATTGCATTTTCTGTTCCGAATAGTCCTTCTGCTAAAGCTTTAGATAATTCTGTTTTTCCTACACCTGTTGGTCCTAAGAAAAGAAATGAGCCTATTGGTCTATTAGGATTTTTAAGACCTACTCTACTTCTTCGTATTGCTTTTGCAACAGCCTCAACAGCTTCATTTTGACCAACAACTCTTTTATGCAATTCTTTATCTAAATTCTTTAACTTTTTATTTTCATCTTGGCTAATCTTATTAACAGGTATACCTGTCCAACTTGCAATTGTTTTAGCAATATCCTCTTGTGTTAATTTGGCAATAGCTTTTGTTTTCTTATTCCTCCACTTGTTTCTTTCCTCTTCTAATTCTTCTTTTAATTTATTTACTTCATCTCTTATTTTAGCAGCCCTTTCAAATTTTTGAACTTTTACAGCATCTTCTTTTTCTTTGTTCATCTCTTCTATTTTCATTTCTTTTTCCTTTAAGCTATCTGGCTCTTTTAAAGATGATAATCTTAATTTTGAAGACGCTTCATCTATTAAATCTATTGCTTTATCTGGTAAAAACCTATCATTTATATATCTACTAGATAATTCTACTGCTGATTCTATTGCTTCATCCATTATTTTTATATTATGATGAGCTTCATATTTATCTCTTATTCCTTTTAATATTTCTACAGTTTCTTCGTGTGTTGGTTCATTTACATTTACAGGACTAAATCTTCTTTCTAATGCACTATCTTTTTCTATATATTTTCTATATTCATTTAAAGTTGTAGCACCAATTAATTGTATATCTCCCCTAGCTAATAATGGCTTTAAAATATTTGCTGCATCAATAGCTCCTTCTGCTGAACCTGCTCCTACTATTGTGTGAATTTCATCTATAAATAGTATTACATCACCAGCTTTTTTTACTTCATTTAAAGCTTTCTTTATTCTTTCTTCAAAATCTCCTCTATATTTTGCACCTGCAACCATACTAGATAAATCTATTGTTACAACTCTTTTATCCTTTAATAATTCTGGAACATCTCCTTGTATTATTTTTTCAGCTAATCCCTCTACAACTGCTGTTTTTCCAACTCCTGGTTCTCCTATTAAGCAAGGATTATTTTTAGTTCTTCTAGACAAAATTTGTATTACTCTTTCTATTTCATTTTTTCTTCCTATTACAGGGTCTAGTTTTCCAAGTCCTGCACTTTTAGTTAAATCTGTTCCATATTGGTTTAATGTAGGAGTAGAATTAAAACTACCTTGTTTTCTATTTTGGCTTCCCTCTTGCATATTAATATCTTCATCTTCTTCTAGTACTTTTACAATTTCATTATACAATTTTTGTGGATTAATACCTAAGTCTAATAATATTCTCACAGCAATACTATCTGCTTCCCTCATTATACCTATTAAAATATGCTCTGTTCCTATATAATCTGAATCTAGCTTTCTAGCTTCTACAAAAGCATTTTCCAATACTCTTTTAGTTCTTGGTGTAAAACCTAAACTAGTAATATTTTTTTCTTCTCTTCCTATTAAGTTTTCTATCTCTTCTAATACATTTTCGGAATTTATATTTTGATTTTCTAATACTTTACTTGCAACACCATTATCTTCTTCTGTTAAACCATATAATAAATGTTCTGTTCCTATATAATTGTGACCTAACTCTATTGCTATCTCTTTTGCTATTTCTAGAACATTTTGTGCACTATTTGTAAATTTATATGTCATAAACTTTTTACCTCCTCTTATAATATAGTTGTTCAAATTTAATTCTTAATTTCGACTTATTATTCCATTTAAATGTGTGAGCTAATACCTATTCATTTATAATAGTTTTTATAACATTTGCTCTTTTAGCGTCTAGCTCTATTCCTTCTAACTTTGTTCCTAAAAACTTTTGTAAATTTGCATCTTGTATATATAATTGTAATTTATTAATTTTTAAATCTGTTAATTCGTTAATAATTCCTAAATCTGTTCCTAATTTTACTGTTGAAAGTAAGTCTTTACATTCACTTTCTGAAATTTTTCTACAATTTGTTAAAATTCCATAATCTCTATATAACTTATCTTCTAAATTTAATCTATTCTTACCTAAATATTTTCTAGCAATTCTTTCTTGTTCTATTATTTTATCTGTTATTAATTTTAGTTTTTTAATAATCTCTTTTTCTGAAATCCCCAATGTTTGTTTGTTAGATATTTGGTATAATGCTCCTTCGGACTTGCTTCCTTCTCCATGAATTCCTGTTACATTCATACCAAAATTATTTATTATTTCTAGTACTTTTCCAATATTACCTGTAATTTGCAATGCTGGCACATGTACCATTACAGAAGCTTTCATTGCTGTCCCTGCTTCTATTGGGCATGCTGTTAAAAAGCCATATTTTTCATTAAAAGCAAATTTTAGCTTTTCATCTAAAAATTCATCTAATTCTATAATTAAATTTAATAAATTATCTAATTCTAATCCTGCTCCAAAGACTTGCAAACTAATATGATCTTCTGTATGTATCATTGCACATATATTTTCTTCATCATTTATAAGTATCGCTTTTGCAGTATCTTTATTTCTTACAAAATCTGGACTTATTAATCTTTTTTCTATTAAACTATTTATAGTAATGTTATCCATATCTTTTAGTCTTAAGAGTTTAATTCCATATTTATTCCCAGAAATTGATTTTTCTATAAAGTTTGTTATCTCTTCCTTTTTCGAAATATTACATTTAGTTTCGAATGGATAATTTGATATATTTCTTGCAAGTCTTATTCTGGAACTTATTATTACATCTGAATCTTTCCCACTTTGTAAATACCAATTTAGCATATATATTACCTCCTAAAATATATTTAATTTAATCCAGATTTTTTATTAATTTTCTTTATTAAATTTTTTTATTTCATCTCTTATTTTTGCAGCATCTTCATATCTTTCTTCTTTAATTGCTAATTTTAATTTTTCTTCCAAACTTTCTTTAGAATCTTTTTTATTTTCTTTATTCTTATTTAATTCTTTTTGCTTTTCTTCCATATTTTTTACTATACTTTTGTCTAAACTTCTAGATTTTCTGCCTATATGCCTATTAGAACCTTGTATATTTCTTAATATTGGATCCAACCTATCTGCAAATATATCGTAACATTCCATACAACCAAATAAACCTGTATTTGCAAACTCGTTATAAGTTGTACCACAAGTGTTACATCCTTCTTCTCTTATAGAACCTATAGAAGGAATGAATGAATCCATATTGTATTCATCAAAAAATCCTCCTAAAAAGCTTGGTAAATTCATAGACATATTAAAGTTAAGTTCTCTTCCTATTCCAAGTTCCTTTGCACAATCTTCGCATAAGTTCATTTCTTTTTTTACACCATTAATAATTTGTGTATATTTTACATTTGCTTCTTTACTACCACATTTTTGACATTTCATAATAAAAACCTCCTTAATATACAATATTAAATTTTAGTCTTCTACTAAATTTATTAACATATTTTTAAAAATTCTCGCTCTTAGCATATCCTTTATTTCTATTGGCACATTAAGTACATTGTCACTTGTTGCCACTTTCAAAAGTTTGGCTTCTTTTTTAGTTACAATTCCATCTGATAAAAAATTACTTATAAAAATGTCCACTTCTTTAGATGTTAAATTATCGCCAATACTTGTTATTATATGCATTAAATAATTACTCTGAGTTATATTTATTTTTTTAATTGTTATATGACCTCCTCCACCTCTTCTACTTTCTACATAATAACCTTGTGATGGTTTAAAACGTGTGGATATTACGTAATTTATTTGTGAAGGAACACAATTAAACTGTTCTGCAAGCTCATTCCTTTGTATTTCTAATTCATCTTCTGTTTTTAGCATATCTTTTATAAAGTCTTCTATTAAATCTGAGATTCTCATTTCATCACTTCCTTTGTTGGTTCGTTTAGCTTGTTTGCTTTTGTTCATCTATTTTGTAATTTTTCAGTTTTTCTCGTCTTTGACTTTGACTTTCTTTGACCTTTTCAAATTATATTATACTCCCTTTTTTAAAAAAATCAAGTATTGTTTTTAAAATTTTAAAAATTTCCTTACTTATATGATTTTTTTATGATAAACTTTAAATGAATTTTAAGTACCTTATTTAAGGTTCTTTATACTAGTTTAAGGAGGAATTTTAATGGATTTTAAATTTAACAGTGTTTCTGCTACCCCAAATAATCCAAATTGGAATAACTTAATTTCTAGACAAGATGATTTATATAAAAAAGAAAATGATGTTCGTTCCGAATTCGAAAGAGATTATGACAGAATTATATATTGTAATGCGTATAGAAGATTAAAACATAAAACACAAGTATTCTTCTTGCCTAAAAATGACCATATATGTACTCGTATAGAACATGTAAATAATGTTGATGCTACAAGTTATACTATTGCAAAATCTTTAGGTTTAAATACAAACTTAACAAGAGCCATTTCCATAGCACATGATATTGGCCATAGTCCTTTTGGGCATAAAGGTGAGCAAATTTTAAACAAGATTTGTTTAGAAAATAATTTAGATTCTTTTTGGCATGAAAGAAATGGTTTAAACTTTGTGGATAATATAGAATTACTAACTAATATAAATGGCGAAGAAAAAAATTTAAATTTAACATATGCTGTAAGGGATGGAATTATCTCACATTGTGGTGAAATAGATGAATTTTCTCTAAAACCTAGAACTGAATTTATCAACTTAGAAAATGATTATCTTAAATCTAACCAATATTCTCCATATACATGGGAAGCTTGTGTAGTAAAAATATCTGACAAAATTTCTTATTTAGGTAGAGATATAGAAGATGCAATATCTATGGGAATTTTAGATAGTAATTTAACTGAATTATATAATCTATTAGAAGTTCCTAAATCTGCTAATTTAAACAATACTAATATTATCGGTGATTTTATAGCAGATTTATGTAATAACTCTTCTATAGAAGATGGCTTAAAATTTTCTGAAAATACTTATGAACGAATAAAAAGATTAAAAGAATTTAATTATAAATATATTTATAAACACAGTTGTATGAAACCTTCAGAAAAATATTTTTCACTTATTTTAAATGAAATTTTTAATACTCTAAGTAATTGTTATGATGGAATGAAAACTTTATATAAATTAAATAGCCAAAAATCTTTCTATCCAAAGGTAATAGATACTTTTATTAAATGGATTTCTTGCTATTGGAATATATCCAGTGATAGAAGTAATTTGAAAAATAAAATATTATACGATATGAATAATATCAGCGATTATAAGTCAGCTATTGTTACTTATATTTCTGGCATGACTGATAGCTATGCAATAGAAACATATAATGATATTGTAAAATATTAATGAATACATTTCTTAATATAAAATGATAAGAATATTATAATGTCGTCTTATCATTTTATATTACTTTTATTTCTTCATAAATCATAATGTTTTCTCACTATTCTATATTCTGTAATCTCTTATCTATTTCTTCTGGGGAAGGTAATAAGTCTTTCATCTTTTCTGGTAAAGTATCACTTATCTGATAAGTAGCTACACCTATTGGCTTATAGCTATTATTTAAAGCATATTCTACAACAGTTCTATTTTTGTTTTTACATATTATAATACCTATTGATGGATTTTCATGTTCTAGTTTTACTTGTTTATCTAATGCAGTTAAATAAAATTGAAGTTGTCCTACAAATTCAGGTTTAAAATCTCCTATTTTCAATTCAATAGCTACTAAACTTTTTAAAGTTCTATGATACAATAATAAATCTATATAAAAGTCTACTCCTCCAACATTTATATGATATTGACTTCCAATAAAAGCAAAATTACCTCCCATTTCTTCAAGAAATGCCTTCATATTATTTATTAAACTTTCTTCTAACTCTTTTTCAGAGTGTTGTTCAGAAAGCTCCATAAAATCAAAAATATATTCATCTTTGACTGCTAATTTTGCTTGATTTATATATTTTTCAGGTAATGCTTCGTCAAAATTTGTCTGATTTATTAAATATTTTTCATAAGATTTATTTTCAATATGATTAATTAATACATCTTTTGTCCAACCATATTTTTTTGTCATCTTTATATAAAATTCTCTTTCAAGGTGATCTTTGCATTTTTCCATTATAGCTATATTTTTACTCCAGCTGATTTCTCGCACTAGTGGTGCGAGATTTTCTTCGTTACTATATGTTACATAGAAATTTCGCATTCTCCATAAATTACTTGACGAAAAGCCCTTAACATCTGGAAAATCCTTTTTTATCTCTTTGGATAATACTTCAACAATTGATTTTCCCCAGCCTCTTTCTCTCTGTTGCTTATATATTTCTTGTCCAATTCCCCAGTATAAATTTATTAAAGCTGTGTTTACTGCTCTCATGGCTTCATATTGGCTATTTCTGATTTTATTTTTTATATCTCCTATAAAATCTTTATAATCTTCATTAATTAAATTATTTTTCATAATTTAAAAGTCTCCTTTTTTATTTTATTTATCAATAGCACTTATGACCATAAATTATTATCTATTTACGCATTTTATTTTTGTAATATCTTCTTCTAAATTTAAATATAAATTTAGTTTTTCTACCAAGATTTTAAGAATTGTCTAAAAATCCCTATCCGGTTTCCTAATAAATATTCTACATATGCTCTTTGTATCCTAAGATCATTACATACTATGTATATTTTTTCTATGTCTGGATTTTTCGATATGTTTTTTATTATTCCATCAATTGCTATTTTTATCGCTATATCTACTGGTGCACTACAAGCTCCTATTCCTAATGTTGGAATTGCTATACTTTTTATGTCATAGTCTGCTGAAACTCTAAATATATTTTTATAACATTCTTGTAAAATTTCATTTTGATTTGTTTCTTTTTCGTCATACCATTTTGGTATAACTGTGTGCATAATATATTTCGTATTAATTCTGTATGCTCTTGTTACTTTTGCTTGTCCTTTAGGTATCACATCAAATTCTTTGCATTTATTTTCTAGTTCTATACCTGCACTAGAAAATATATTTCCTTCTCCACCTTGTCCTAATATACCAGATGTATTAGCACAAACTAAAGCATCTGCCGGCACTTTAGTTATATCTTCATTTACAATTTCTATCTTCCTTAGTAGTTCATTTTTATCTATGGGTATATTGTTGTTTTCTCTACCATTTATTTTATATAAGGTTTCATCAAATTTTTCACATATTTCTATAATTTCGGAATACTTGCGTAAATCAATTTTCCAGTCTGAATTTATACTTTTTATTCCATAAATAATTCCTGCAAGTCCACCTGTACATGCTGCAATTGTATCTGTGTCACTTCCTAAGTTAATTGCACCTATTATTGCTTGGTTATATGTATCTGTGTTTATAAGTACCCACAAAATAGCTTCTAAAGTATCTACTATATAGCTAGATGACTTTATTTCGTCTATACTATAACGATAAATTTCGTTATCTAATATTCTAGTATATGCTCTTATTGTTGGCATAGAAAACATCGAATAATCTAAATTTTGAATTTTGGTGTACGCTGTCTTTCTGTTATTAGTATTTAATAATTCTATTGCATAATTAACATACATATAGCATCCCATAATTACTACTTCGTTTGCATGTGTAATTGATGATATTCCCGCTACCAATTTTAGTATTTTATCTTGTTCTAACCAATTTAAATATGAATAATAAACTATTGGCAACATTCTCATTAAAGAGCCATTTCCATTATCTGTATTACTTGTACATCCACAATTTACAGCACTTCTTCTTGTTGTTTTATATTTTCCTAGAGCTCTTAAAGTTGTTCTATCTATATCTACAATTTTTCCTCCTGGTGTATATTTTCCTTGTTCCATCCATTCTAAAAACTTATCTGCCATATCATTTGTAATAATATCACCATTTGCTTTTGTTATAGAATCCATTGTTGCAAGCGTCATAGATGTATCATCTGACCAAGTTCCTTTTGGCACATTATGCCCCATAAATCCAACCATCGAAGTTATAGGGTTTCTCATTAACTTTTCTCTATTTGTAAATTCTACTGGAACTCCCATTGCATCCCCTATTGCAAAACCTATTATTCCATCTTTTGAACTTATCATTTTTATATCTCCTGTCTTATCTATCGTATTTTAACTCTTTTCGTATTTTTTTATATTCTGGCATATATTTTTCTACTAAATTCCAAAACTTTTCCGAATGATTCATATATTTTAAATGGCACAATTCGTGTAGTACAACATATTTTATTTCTATATCTTGCCTATCTACTAATTTTAAGTTTATTGTTATGTTTTTATTACTTGAACAACTTCCCCAAGCGCACTTAATATTCCTAATTCTTACTTTATTTGGAATTAAGTTTGTTTCTTCTATTAATTCTTTAAAAATAACATCCAGCTTATTTTTTAATTTTTCTATATCCTTATTGGTATATTCCCTTTCCTTTTTTACTGTTTTTGTTTCTTCTAATTTTTTTAATATCCAATCTCTTTTTTTATCTATTATATTATCTATATATTCTTTGCTAATATATTTGGGAGCTTTTACTATAACATTTCCATCTTTTACATGAATATATAAATTTTTTATTTTTCCATATACTATATTATATTCTATTTTTTTACACTTAATAGTATTCATCTAATTTTATATTCTTAATCTCTTTCCCTTCTAAATCTTTAATTATAAATTCTTTATCTTTATATATCATATATGTATGTGGATTTCCTTGTCGTGGATCCGATACAGAACCTGGGTTTAAATACATGTATTCTTTTGTATTTTCTATGCAAGGAATATGTGTATGACCATGTATTAGTATTACCTTTTTATTAGAACTAGGTAAATGATATTTATCATATAAATGACCATGTGTTATGAAAAATTCATATCCATCAACATTTAATTTTTTATAATCACTCATTATTGGAAAATATAATAATTCTTGGTCTAAATCTGTGTCACAATTTCCTCTTACAGCTATTATATATTCCATCATATCATTTAAAATTCCTGCTGTTTTTTGTCTTTCATTATTTCTTCCAAACGATAAAAGTGACTTATTATATAATAAATCTCCTAATAATATTAGTTTATTTGGCTCTTCTTTGTTATATCTTTCTTTAAGTTTATTACAAAAGTGTGAATTTCCATGTATGTCTGAAGCAAACATTAATTTCATAAGTTTTTCTCCTTATTTTATCTAATTAATATTTCTACTTAAACTGTAGAATCATCTAAATATTGCAAAATTTTAACTAATTAATACTTTTACTTATTTTTTTTATAATTAACAAAATATGCAATATTACTTACTAAATTATGTGGTGCTATTTTTTCTAAAAATCTAGTTATTTTCATTAGTGTCCCTGGTACAATTGTAAACTTATTTTTTAGCATTTTACAAACAGCATATTTTGCTACATATTCACTACTTAGCGATGGTGCTGCAAAGTCTACTCCTGCTATTTTGTTAAAATTTGTTCTTACTGGACCTGGGCATAGTACCGAAATTTTTACATTAGACTTTTGCTTTTTTAGTTCTGTTTTTACACCTTGTGATAGCCTATATACATATGCTTTTGATGCATAATATGCACTCATTAATGGTCCTGGGCCAAAGGCTGCCATAGAAGCAACATTTAAAATATGCCCACTATTTCTTTTTATCATATCTTTTAAATATAACTTCATTAATATATTAACTGCTATTACATTTGTCTCTAGCATTTTTACTTCTTTTTCTAAATTTGTATTTGCAAAATCACCATGTACTCCAAAACCTGCATTATTTACTAATATATCTATATTATCATCTTTAGTTTCATTATATAGTCTCTTACAATTTTCTTTACTAGATAAATCTATTGCAATTATTTTACTATTTGTAGTTATTTCTTTTTGTACTTCTTTTAGTTTTTCTTCATCTCTAGAAACAAGAATTAAGTCATATTCTTTTTTGGCTAATTCTATTGCAATTTTCTTACCAATTCCAGACGAAGCACCTGTTACTAAAGCTTTCATTATTATCCTCCTAAATATATACTACATTTTATATTATATATAATAAAATGTCT
>USAE01000015.1 GCA_900552655.1 uncultured Clostridium sp. | reverse complement strand
AAAACTAGAAAAGGTAGAAATTTACAGAAAGAAAACAGAAGAAACAAGTGTACAAGTAGAATACAAAATAAAGGTAATGAACACAGGAGAAATAGCAGGAACAGCGGTAATAGAAGAAAATATTCCAGAAGGAATGAAACTTGCAAATAATGATGGAATTTGGGAAGAAAAAGAAGGAAAACTAATAAAGGTAATACCAGAGATAGGAGCTGGAGAAACAAAAGAATATACAGTATTATTAAACTGGGAACAAACTGGAGAAAATATGGGAGAAAAGGCTAATGAAGTAAAATTAGTAGAAACAGGAAATGTACCAGGATTTGTGGACAACAATGATAAAGATAATACATCAAAAGCAAGCACAATAATAAGCGTGGAAACAGGAGCAGAAATACCTATAATGTTATTACTAGTGTTAGTTGGACTAATAGGATTAGAAACAGTAACTTTAAGATATGCAGTAGTTCTAACTAAGAAGCAAAAGAAATAAGTCAGATAATGTGTAATAATCAATAACAAAAAAAGAATTTCAAATTTGAAATTCTTTTTTTTGTATAGTAAGAAAACTCTCCCACTAGAAGAACTTTCTGTACTAGAGAATTATAACGAACCTTAGATTTTCTTAGAATTTACATTTGCTAGAAAATCTTATGTTCGCTTTTTTGCATATTGGAAGCTATAGATATTTATAAAAAAATGAAAAAATATAAAAACCCGAAATATCAACGAAAATCGACAATCGCATAGTTAGCAAAAAATGTAAAAAATAACGGTAACACTATAAAAATACACAATAATTTTTGCTAGTTACATAAGAAGTATAAGTTTGACATTACGATTTCGCAAAGTTAAAATAGGTGTAGAAAAAAATAAACATGAAAGCAAAAGAAGGATGTGGGAATTATGCATTATGCAGACATTAAAAAAGTAGACATAGCAAATGGAGAAGGTGTTAGAGTATCATTATTTGTAAGTGGATGTAGACACCATTGTAAAGGATGTTTTAACGAGATTGCATGGAATTTTAAATATGGTAAAGAATTTACAGAAGATACTGTAAATGAAATTATGAAAGATTTAGATCACGACTATGTGGAAGGATTAAGTTTACTAGGAGGAGAGCCTCTAGAACCAGAAAACCAAGAAGCATTAGCAAATTTAGTTACAAAAGTAAAAGAAAAATATCCAAATAAGAACATATGGTGCTATACAGGATTCGATTTCGAAAAAGATATTATTCCAGAATGTAAAACTTCTAATGTAACAAACAAGTTAATATCTAATATAGATGTTGTGGTAGATGGGAAATTTGACGAAACAAAAATGGACAAAACATTAAAATTTAGAGGGTCAACTAATCAAAGAATAATAGATGTAAAAGAAACTTTAAAAGATAATGCAATTAAAATGGTAAAATTTACCGATTAGCATATTGACAACCAAAAGTTAATTATATATAATAGAGTAGCTATAAAATTGTAGGTAATATTATAAATTAATATTACCCTAATTTATTGGCAACAAATTTAAACTATTAAGCTATTGTGTTAAAAATAATACAAAAGTTTAATTTTATCCCACAGTTGTAAGAAGCCGGAAGGAGGGGAATATAATGTCATCAGAAGTTAAGGTAAAAGATGGAAATATAGAAGATGCTTTAAAAAGATTTAAAAGACAATGTGCCAGAAATGGTGTAATCCAAGAAGTTCGTAAAAGAGAGCATTATGAAAAACCTAGTGTTAGAAGAAAGAAAAAATCAGAGGCAGCTAGAAAAAGAAAATTTTAATATAAAATTAGTAAATGAGGTTGGAAACTAGAATAAATCTGGTTCCAACCTTTTTGATTATGTGCATTTAAATTAACTAACAGGGATTTTAAGGACTGTCCATTAATCCCGAAGTTCGATAAGGAGGAAAAAATATGTTAAAAGAAAAATTATTAGAAGATTTAAAAAACAGTATGAAAGAGAAGAATGTTGTAAGAAAAAATGTGGTTCAAATGATTAGGGCTGCTATTTTACAAAAAGAAAAAGATAACCAGATAGAGCTTAGCGATGAAGAAATTATGCAAATAATTGCTAAAGAAGCTAAAACTAGAAAAGATGCTTTACCAGATTACGAAAAAAGTGGTAGAGAAGATTTAATAAAAGAAGTTAAAGAAGAAATTGCTATTATAGAAGAATATTTACCAAAACAATTAACTAAAGAAGAAATATTACCAATAATACAAGAAATAATAAACAAAACAGGAGCAAGTAGTATAAAAGATATGGGAAAAGTAATGGGAGAAGCTAAAAAACAATTAGGTGTTAGTGCAGATGGAAAAACAATAAGCGAATGTGTAAAAGGACTATTATCAAAATAAAAGTATAGGAGCAACAATGAAAGAAAAAATAAAGGAATATATAAAGAGGCATCAGTTCGCATATAGTGCATTGTTAATATTATGTTGCTTTTTTTCTCAGATATTTTATTGTAATAGCATAGATGTATCAGATGAATTGTTTACTTTTGCAAATACCTATAAATTGCATAACGGAATAAACTTATATTCTCAAAACAATGTAATAGATACTCCACTTTTTTTCTGGATAGGTAATTTGTTTTTATCTATTTTTGGAGATAATTTTTTTGTTTATAAAATATATGGAATAATTATATTCGAAGTAATTTTTTTATTACAGCTAAATATTTTAAGAAAACTGAAAGTTCCGACAGCAAGAGCAACTGTATATGTATTGTTAATTTCTTTGCCATTTACAAAAACTTTAATGGGAAGTGGTGCTAACTACAATAATTTAGCAATTTTGTTTTGCCTATTAGGAATGAATTTTATTATAAAAAAAGATAGTTTGCATGTGAATATAATAGAACAAGGTATAGTTTCAGCATTAATATTTGCTACAAAACAAAATATAGGAATATATTATTTAATGGGACTTACAATCTTTACTATATATAATTACAGAAAAGAAATACAAAAAGTAGTAAAAAAATTATTTGGAACATATGCAATATTTTTAGCAACAACAATGTTATGGCTCACTGTCCTTATTATACAAGGAGAGTTTAAAGATTTTATTAATTATTGTTTTTTAGGAATTGGAGAATTTGCAACAAATCACTTTAAATTTCAAGATTTTAATATAGCACTATATGCAATTCCAATTATAGCCTTCATAATTGCTTGGTTTATGAAAAATAAAGGTAATTTAAAATTAAATGATAATTTTACCAAGATAAGTGTATTTTTTGCATGTTTTACATTTACAAGTTTACTTATAGGTTATCCAATATTTAATATATATCATATTAAATTAGCTCTAATTGTTCCTATAGTTTATTGTATTTATATAACAGAGCAATTTGTTGTAAATGCAAAAGAATTATTTGAATTAAGTATTATTAAAAAAATAATTATAGGATATATAAGTATAGTGCTAATAGTAAATATAGTTTATTTAGGAGTTACATTATCAAGAGGATTCTACGAAGTAAACTATAAAGAACCTTATTTTTCTATGTTTGCAACAAAAGAAATGCGAGAAAAGATTAATGAAGTGACAAATTTTGTAAAATTAAAAGAAAAAAATAATCAAAAAGTTATAATCTTTTCAGAAGAAGCAAATATTTACCAAATATTATTGGAAAAAAATTATCAAGACTTTGATTTACCATTGCTAGGCAATTGGGGATATAAAGGAGAAGAAAAAGTTTTAGAGAAAATAAAAAATATGGAAGATACATTTATTTTAATTAAAGACAAAAGTGCAACTGAACAAGAATCGAAAAAAATAAAAGACTACATTAAAGGAAATTATAACAAAACAGGAGAAATTGCAGATTTCGGAATATATTATATAGAGTAAAAAAGCATAGAATAAAAATACGAAAATAGTAAAAAATAAAATAAAAAGGAGAAATAATATGGCATATAAAAAGATGATTTTAAAAGAAGGTATTACATTGCATAATATTAATACAGAAAAATTTAAAACAAATCTTTGTGCAGTTTTTTTAACATTTCCACTAGAATACAAAAATGCAACTAAAGATACTCTAATAGCACTAATGCTAAAAAGAGGAAGCAAAAATTTAAAAACAAGGGAAGAAAT
Source organism: uncultured Clostridium sp. (assembly GCA_900552655.1). Classification (GTDB taxonomy): domain Bacteria; phylum Bacillota; class Clostridia; order TANB77; family CAG-508; genus Merdicola. The sequence continues at coordinate 25,481 of USAE01000015.1, read as the reverse complement.
AACAAGTAAACTTGCAGAATTATATGGGGCAGAACTTGACTCTGGTATAGAAAAATCTGGAGATAATCATGTTTTGAAATTTTACTTAGAAAGCTTAAACGAAGACTATTTACCTAAAAACGAAGATTTATTAAAACAAAGTATAAGTGTATTATTAGATATTGTGTTTAATCCTAATATTAATAACAATGAATTTAATAAAGAATACTTAGAACAAGAAAAAAACAATTTAGAGCAAATAATAAATTCAAAAATAGATAATAAAGCTATGTATGCATTAAATAGAACAATAGAAGAAATGTATAAAGGAAAGCCTTATGGAATATATAAATATGGGTATGTAGAGCAATTAAAAGAGATAACAGCCTCAAATTTATATGAATATTATAAAAAACTAATAGATACTTGTAAAATAGATATTTTTGTGTCTGGAAACAATATAAATGTAGAAGACTTAAAAGATAATCCCATTATTAAAGAATTAAAAGAAAGAAAAAGTAATTATGTAAGACAAGGTTTGGGAAGTAATGAAAATAAAGAAAAAGTTGTAGAAGAAAAAATGGATATATCCCAAGGAAAACTTGTAATTGGAATGGACTTAAACTTAAAAGAAGATAATTTAAGGTTTGGAGCGCAAGTATATAATACAATATTAGGTGGTAGTGCTAGTTCGAAATTGTTTAAGAATGTAAGGGAAAAAGCAAGTTTAGCATATACAGTATCTTCAAATTACATGAAATTAAAATCTAATATTTTTATTAGGGCAGGGATAGAAATAGAAAATTATGACAAAACTGTAGAAATTATAAAAGAACAATTAAAAGATATGGAAGAAAGCAATTTTTCTGAAGAAGATATTAACCAAGCTAAAAGAACAATATTATCTAGCATAAATAATATAGAGGAAGAGCAAGATATAGAACTTTCTTATTACTACGGACAAGAGTTATCAGATAAAATGATGACAATAGAAGAATATAAAAATAATATAGAAAAAGTAACAAGAGAAGAAATTAACAGTGTAGCAAAAAGTCTTAGTATAAACACTATCTATTTTTTAAGAAACTAGGAGGATAAAATGGAAATATTAGAAAATAAAACAGTGAAAGAGAAAGCATATTTAGAAGAATTAGAAAATGGGCTTAAAGTTATTATTGTTCCTAAAGAAAACACTAATAAGAAAATGGCAATAATAGGAACTAAATTTGGTTCTATAGATAATCATTTTATAAATCCTAAAACAAAAGAGGAAATAACGATACCCGATGGAGTTGCACATTTTTTAGAACACAAAATGTTTGAACAAGCCAACGGAAGTAACAGCTTAGATACTTTAACAGCAATTGGTGCAGACGCGAATGCATACACAACAAATGATCATACAGCATATTATTTTGAAACAATAGATAATTTTGAAGAAGCGTTTCGCGAATTGCTAAACTATGTATTCCATCCTTATTATACAGACGAAAATGTAGAAAAGGAAAAGGGTATAATTGCACAAGAAATAAAAATGTATGATGATGATCCAATATCTAAGGTGTTTTTAAACTCATTAAAATGTATGTATAATTCATGCCCAGTACGTATAGATGTAGCAGGAACTGTAGAGTCTATAAATAAGATAAATAAAGAAACTTTGTACAATTGCTATAATACATTTTATCATCCTTCTAACATGGTTTTGGCAGTATGTGGAAACTTTAAACCAGAATATATTTTAAACTTAATAAAAGAAAACATACCTTATTATGAAAAACAAGAAGAAATTAAAAGAATATATCCAAGTGAAAAAGAAGAAATCTGCAAAGCTAGTATGCAAGAAGAAATGGAAGTGAGTATTCCAGCCTTTGTAATAGGAATAAAGGATAGAGTAGAAAATACAGATATAATAAAAAAAGAATTAATATTAAATATAATATTAAACTGTATATTTGACGAAAATTCGGAATTATTTAAAAAATTATATGAAGAAGGTTTAATAATTACAGAACCAGATTTAGAATACGAATATTCTGATATATATTCTCAGATAAGTATATTTGCATCATCTAAAAATCCAGAAAAAGTTTTTGAAAAGTTTAAACAAACTGTACAAGATAAAGTGAAAAATGGAATAGATGAGAAAACATTTAATAGAACGAAGAATAAAATATATGGTAGATTAATTACTTCATATAATAGCCCAGCTCAAATAGCAAGGATATTTATGAGAGATAAATTAAATAATCTGAATACATTTGATTATATAGAAAGATGGAAAGACATTAAAATAGAAGATGTAAACAACATGTTAAAGGAAAAATTTAAAGAAGAAAGAATGATTTTATCTGTTGTTAAGCCAAAAGAATAAAATTGTATAAAATAATAGAAAAAGAAGAAATTTGTATCTTCTTTTTTTATTTTGCAAAAAAACTAAAAAAATAGTCATACGAAAGTCTTGTAATATGCATAAAAATAGGAATATTTAATTGAATAGGATAAAAAAATATGGTAACATAAAAATATACAGAAGAAAACAAAAAAAAGGAGTGATTTAGATGCTAAATGAAGAGATTTGTAGAGTAAGAGATAAATTAAACAAGAGTATAGAAAAAAATGTAGATTATTCTATTATTTATAAAATAAGTGTAGAACTAGATATGTTAATTGCAAAGTATTATAATGATAAATTAATTAAAGAAAAAGAGTGCCCAAATATTACATAAAAGTTACATTTTCTTTAAAAAAGCAAAAAATATTGCAAATAAAAGCTATATGTTGTATAATATCTTTATGAGTTAGTATTAAATAATAGAATAAAGAGGAGGAAAAGGGCAATGAAAATTTCAAAAAGAACAGCTCAAATAATAACAGTATTAACTGTAGTATTAGGAATTTTATTTGCAACATCAATGGTATTTGCAGCAGATAGTTATGTTATACCAACAGCTGTAAGCTCAGGGGCAGATGGTGCAATTGGTAAAATTGGAAGTATGGTACTTTCTGTAGCACAAATAGTTGGTACAGCAGTTGCTGTTATAATGCTTATAGCATTAGCTATAAAATATATTTCTGCTGCACCAAACGACAAAGCAGACATTAAAAAACATGCAGTTGTATATATAGTAGGAGCTATCGTATTATTTGCAGCTTCAGCATTATTAGGAATTGTAAAGAATTTTGCTGGCGGTATATCTGCTTCATAGTGGTGATGTAAATGAAAAAGAGAATAGTAAAAATTTTAACTATTATATTAATGGTATTTGCATTAGTTAATATAACTAATTTTGTATATGCAGACGATATAAATACAGAAGATTTTGCTGGAATATATACTAAAGATGGTGTATCAGATTTAGATAATAAAACTGGCAAAATACTTAGTATTGTACAAATTGCAGGTACAGCAATTTCTTTAGTTGCATTGCTTATATTAGGTATGAAGTATATGCTTTCTAGCCCAGATGATAAAGCAACTATAAAAGAAAAATTAGTACCATATGTAATAGGCGTAATAATTTTCTTTGCAGCTTCAAATCTTGTAACAATAGTTTTAAAATTTGCTATGGGAATGCCAAAGGGCTAATGAGAAAAACATAAATAGAAAAACAAAAACCTAAATGTTAAATATTTAACATTTAGGTTTTTTACTTTTAAAAAATCGTTTAGGGATGTGGCAACTATAACCAGAAATACATTAATAAAAATAATAAGAAAATTTTTACAAAAATAAGACATTTAGCTGTAATTTATTGCAAAATATAGGGGAATAAAGTATAATTATGTATAAGTATAAAATGGGAAAAAAGGAGTGTTTATAGTGAAAAAAGCAACATTTTTTATTATAAATTTATTAATGGTTTTATTAATAGTATTTATTCCAGTAAAGACATTTGCAGCAGATGAAGTAAAAACTTGGGATGAACTTAAAGCAGATGCAGATGCTTTTATAGAAAAAGGTAAAGAAAAAGATGTTATAAATAGTAGTGATGTGGCAACAACAATAATGCCAATAGCACAAGCATTAGTTGCTGTTGCAGCAGGGGTATTAGTAATAGTAACATGTATAATGGGAGTTAAATATGCAACTGCAAGCAGTCCAGACGCACAGGCAAAATTAAAGAAACAGCTAATAGGATTAGTGGTTTCTATAATAGTAGTATTTGGAGCACATACTATTTGGACAATAGTATATAACTTTATGAAAGAATTTTAATAATTAATAAAACTAAACAAAGGAGGAATAAACATGGGTACTTATTATGTTCCTAGAAATTATAAAGGAGAGTCTAGAATATTATATATTTTTACTGCTAAATCCTTAATTACAACAGGTGTTGGTGCACTTATAGGATTTATATTCTACTTTATCTTTGGAATAGTATTACGGGTATAAAACAGCAGGTTTAATAATAATGGGTGTATTTGGTCTTTTAGGTTGGATGTATGGTGCTATAAAAATACCTACTATAGCTGGTATTGCTGTAACAAAGAAAGTTGGAGGAGAATCATTAGACGAAATTATAACAAGGTATATAAAATTTAAATCTAAAAGACGTATTTATTCTTATACAGATACAATAACAGAAGAAGATACAAAGGAGGAAAAATAATATGGACAATATTATAATGGGGTTAAACATAATGCTTATTATACTAGTTGTTGTAATAATTGGTTTAATAATAGCATATTACTTTTTCGTTTATAAAAGTAAAGTAAACACAGAAAAAAGAGAAAAAGAAAAAGAAATAAAAACTGCTAATAAAGAATTTAACGGAATACAAAGAGAAACAACAGAAAAAATATTAGATTTCGACGAAGTTAGAGATGACATGATAATAAGAAAAAACGGACAACAATATGTAATGGTAGTACAATGTAAGGGAATAAATTATGACTTATTATCTGAAGCAGAAAAAGAAGCTGTAGAAAGAGGATTCGTAGAATTCTTAAATACTATTAGATTTCCAATCCAATTATATGTACAAACAAGAAGCTTAAATTTAAGAAAAACAATAGACGCATACAGAGAAAAGGTAAATGTAATTGCAGAAGAAATAAAATCTCTACAAAAACAAAAAGTAGAATACGAAAGAATGGGAAACCAAAAACAAGTAGATATGTTGAATTTCGAAATAAGAAGAAAAGAAAATGTTTTAGAATATGGACAAGACATATCTAATTATATTGGAAGAATGAGTTTTAACCAAAATGTCTTGCAACAAAAAACATATGTTGTAGTTTCTTATTTTAAAAGTGAGTTAGGAAATATTTCTAATTACTCAAAAGATGAAATTATAAATATGGTATTTACAGAATTATATACAAGAACAGAAACATTAATAAGAAGTTTAGGAAGTGCACAAGTTTCTGGTAGAATATTAGATTCAGAAGAATTAACAGAATTATTATATATAGCATACAACAGAGATGAAGAACAAATATATCAATTAGATAGAGCATTAGATGCACAATATGATGCATTATATTCTACATCTAAAGATGTTTTACAAAAACAAAGAGATAGAATAGATAGACAAATAGATGATATGGCTGTAGATTTAGCTTCAGATAGTTTGTTAAAAGCAGATAGTATATTAAAAGATAGAGAAAAATTAAACAACGAATTAAGAGAGAGAACAATAGAAATAATAGAAGAATACAAAAATCAATTAAGTCCAGACTTATATAACGAAACAAAGAGAATTATAGAAGAAAAAACAAAAGAAGACCAAGAAAAGGAAAAAGAAGAAAAAGCAACTGAAGATAAAACAAATCCAACAGAAGCAAAAAAGAAAACAACAAGAGGAAGACCAAAAAAGGCGGACAAATAAAAGGATTGGAGGAAAGTTTTAAATGAGAAATAAAAATGTAGAAGAAAAAGAAAATAAAGTAGAAGTTCCAAAAGGTGTTCTAGGAAAAAATGCTAAAGGCATAAAAGATTTAATTGCACCAGCTGGAATAGATTTTTCTAATATAAACCATGTAGAAATAGTTTCTACAAAAACAAGATATGCAAGAAGTATGGTAGTAGCAAATATTCCTAGAATGTGTACATTCCCAGAATTTTTAAGAAGCATGTATACATTCGGAGATGTAAATACATCTGTATTTATTGGACCAGTTAGTGAAAGTTCTTCACAAACAGACTTAAATAGAACAATTAACGAACTAGAATCTGAAAGATTAGTCGCAATAGATAGAGGAGATATTAACCGTGAAAGAATATTAGCACAAAAAAGAATAGAAGCAGAGGACCTAAGAGATCAAATAGCAAGTGGGTTTAACAAGTTATACGAAGCTACAATAGTTTGTACATTGTTTGCATATAGTTTAGAAGATCTAGACAAAGAAACAGAGCTATTAGCTTCTGAAATGGCAAAAACTTTAATAGATGTAAAGCCAGCGTGGGCGATACAAGAAGATGCTTTTAGAACAAACTTACCATTTAATGAAAATACTATAAAGAAATCTCATAATTTCGATAGAAATTCTATGGCAACTGTTTTCCCATTCTTTTCTTCAGAAGTTGGTCACGAAAATGGTATTCCAATAGGATTTGACAAACAAACAGGTCTACCAATACTATTTGATAACTTTAGTTCTACACTTACAAACTACAACTTAGTTATTTTTGGTAAATCTGGAGCTGGTAAAGGTGTTACAATAAAAACAATTACAGCAAGATCTTCTGTTTTAATGGGAATAGAAAGCTTAGCACTAGATGCTGAAGGTGAATATGGTGTTGTTGCAGATGCTCTAGGAGGAGTTAATGTAACAATAAGTCCAAATTCTAATACAATTATAAATTTATTCGATATAGAGCCAGAAACAATAAAAGATGAAATAACAGGAAGAGAAAGAGCAGTTTTAAATATAGAAAACAAAGTAGAAGATGTTACACAAGCTTTACTCACAATGGCAAGAGGAAGTACAAGAAGTGAAGAGGTAAACGAACTTACAAAACAAATTATTGCAGAATCTGTTGCGGAGGAATATGAATCTAGAGGAATTACAGATGATATAAATAGTTTGTTTGAAGACAATGACCAAGCTAAAAGATTTTCTAAAAATTACATAGGAAGAGCTAAAAAAGAAATGCCAACAATAGGTTCTTGGTTTAAAAGAATTTTAAGAAAAGGACAAGAAAACGAAAATCCAGATTATAGATTCCACTACAGTTATTTATCTAAGGTTATGAAACAATATGTAAGAGAATATAATGGTCAAATGGCATATTTTGATGGTCAATCAACATTCGAATTATTAGAAGGAACACCTTTTATAAACTTAGACATATCTCAACTAGAAGAAAGATTTGCAAGACCACTTGCACAACAAATATTACTTTCTTGGATTTGGGAAAAATATGTTAAGAAAAATAGTGAAGATAAAGAAAAAGCAGCTAAGAAGAGAGTTCTTATAGACGAAGCTTGGATGTTACTTCCATATCCAGAAGCTGTAGACTTCTTAAACACAATGGCAAGACGTGCTAGAAAGAGAAATGTTTCTTTAGCAGTTATGTCACAAAAATTCCAAGATTTCTACGAAAAGCCAGAAGCGCAAGCAGTTTTAACTTCATCAGATACAAAATTATTCTTAGCACAAGATAAATCTGAAATTCCTTACATAAAGGAAGTATTTAAACTAAGTGAAGGTGAAGCAGCCTTTTTAACAACTTGTAACAGAGGTGAAGGATTATTAAAAGTTGGATCAGATACAGCAATAATTGCAATAAGACCAACTAAGAAAGAATTTGAATTTGTTGAAACAAATGTTAATAAAATTAAATTAATACAAGAGCAAAAACAAAAAGAAGGAAATAGAAACTCATAAGTAAGAGGGAGAATAGATGATTAAAAAAGTAGGGTTAATAATTATAGTTATTGCGACAATATTTAATTTAATATTACCTATGCAAATGGTTTATGCAGCAGATCCAAAGAAAGAAAACGTAAATGAAGTAATGGGTGGAATTTCTGAGGATTCTGCAGATAGCCTTATAAATGATGGTAAAACAATAGCAAACCCAGAAGGTGGTTCTTCAAAACATAAAGTTTCACCACAACCAAGTATGGGAGGAGCTACAGCGAGTGCACTTATGAAAGTACTTAATGTTATACCTACTTTAATTAGCAGTTTATTAAATTCTGTTGTTAATTCACAACAAATTGATGGAACAGGAACAATGGAATTTACAATACAAGATTTGCTAGAAGGCAAATATGATATGTTTGATATAGACTTTTTTGGAAATATAAGTCAAACCAAAAAAGTAACAGGGATGTTATCACAAACAGTTGCAGTATGGTATGGAGCAACAAGAAATTTAGCAGTTGGATTAACTTTATTAGTACTAGTATATGTAGGAATAAGAATGGCAATGTCAACTGTTGCAGATGAAAAAGCCAAATACAAAAAAATGTTATTTGCATGGGTAAAAGGTTTTTGTATGATATTTGTTCTTATATATATTATTATGATGGCAATAAACCTATCTAATGGACTTGTAAAATTGGTTCCAAAAAGTAGTGATAATTTAGAAAAAATTCTAATGTATGGTAATGGTACTATAAAAAATCCAGAGAAAGATTCTATAGCAGAACAAATGGCAACATTAAAAGGATGGAACTATGTAGCAATTTCTATGTTATATTGGGTAATAGTATACTATCAATTAAAATTCTTTATATTGTATTTTAAAAGGGTTTTATCGGTAGGGCTTTTAACGATTATTTCTCCATTAATATCCATAACTTATCCTATAGATAGTATTGGCGATGAAAAAGCACAAGGATACCAAAGATGGCTTAAAGAAATTCTTATAAATATATTTATTCAACCACTACATTTAGTAATTTATAGTGTATTTATAACATCTGCAGGAGCAATTGCAACAGTAGCACCATTATTTGCAGCAATATTCCTTATGGGATTATCTAGAGGAGAGAAGATTGTAAAGAACATATTTGGAATAAGAGGTGCACAATCAATTAACTCATTAGGTGGAATTCGCTTAATGCATAGAGCATAGAGGTGTTTATATGAAAAAAAAGAAAATGGACAAAAAGAAGAAGATTATAATTAGCATATCTGCAGTATTAGCGTTTTTAATTATACTTGTAGTAATACTAAAGATTAGTCAAAATAAACCTATAAATTCTAAAGAAGAAGCAAAATCTTTACAAAGCATAGTCGAATTTTGCGAATGTAAGTTTATATCTAGCAAAGAATCTGAAGAAAAAGGATATTCACTAGACATATACTTAGAGTTTAAATATAGTCCATATGAAGATGGAAAATCTAAACAACCATATTATGATGTAACAATAGAAGGAATTTCCGAATTTTTAAAATATCGTAATATACGATTAATAGATAAATCTAGAAATCTTGTTATTAGAGTAGATACAAAAACTAATTCGATTAGTAAAAAATATTTTAATGACATAGAGGAATCAGAATATTTTAGTAAGTTATTATCTGAAAATACATTAGAAAATAAAAAGGAACTAAAAGAAACTAAATTTGATATAACAAGTGAACTACAAACATTAATAAATAATAACTGGAGTACTAAGAATATAAATTTTGGAGAAAAAACTAGTACATTTAAAGATTATGATATTTATTTTGAAAACGGATATAGAGTAAGAAATATTAATGGAAAACTCTTTAATATAGTTTTTACAAATAAATTTGAAAAAGAGGTTATTTCTAACATTAAAGTTGGAGATTCTTTTGAAAAGGTAAAAAAAGAACTAGGAAATAATTACATAGAGCAAAGTGGAATATTAGAATATATGGGGAAAGACTTATATGTATGTTTTACAGCAAATGAAATTTCTGTTTACCCACGAATTTCTTATGATTATACACAGTTTGAGAAATTATTAGAAGAATATAATAACAACAAAGATTTTAATTCTTTTATGAACAAATTAACAAGCTTATGGCCAGATTATTCGTACTATAAATATGATACAGATTATTGTTATATCATGTATCCACTAAAAGGTGTACGAATATATAATAGTTCACAAAAAACAGATGGTATACAATTATACCAAGAATATAATGGAAGCTTAAAAGATGAACATAAAGATTATTACCAAGTATATTACAATACTAATGAAAGCTTAATATTAAAAGCAGAGCAAGACAGAATGATGCAAAAATCTGAAGTACCAGACGAAAACGGAAAGTTTATTAGTAAAAAATATTCACAAAAATCAACAAGAGATAAAGATGGTAAAATATATAATATTGCGATTTTTTCTATAGATAGAGAAAATCCAGATAGCGAATTAAGTAAAGATATTTATGCGGACAAAATACTATGGTATGATGATGAAAATTTAATATATAGTATAAAAAAGCAAGGTATTTATATGTATAATGCTACAACTAGAAAGACGAAAACTATAGTAACTGGAACAGATGATTTTAACATAACAAATTTTGACCATGTAAATAAAATTTTAACATATGATGGAAAAGATGTAAAAATAGAATTATAAAGAAAGGGGAAGATGATGAAGAAAACAAGAAGAGTTTTAAAAAATATACTAGTTTCATTTTTAATATTTTATATAATAATAGCAAATACATCATCTTCTTTTGCTAGAAATTTTGACGATGGTGCAAGAGAATTTTTGGCAACACAAACAGAACAATTTATAAAACAATATGGACCAATTTCAGTTTATACTACAGAAATTATACCAGCACAATTTTCAGGAGACAAAAGTACATTTTATTGCTGTTGTACTACAGGGTTAGCATATATGTACCAAATATTTTTAGGGATAGATATACATACATTGCGGATTTAATGATGGAGCAACAACTAATAAAACATCGTTGCAGAATGAGTACTGGCATGAGGTCTCACCAGGAGAAGCTAAACCAGGTGATATAATGGTAAGAACAAATCATGTTGAAATGGTAGCTGCATCAAATCCGAGTGCTACAACAACTAGAGATTTAAGACATTTTAACTTTGGTTCTACTGGTCCATCTATGGTTATTCATGAAAATGGTTGTGAGCCGTTTGATGTTATATTTAGCTTAAACGAAGAAGTTCAAGTTACTCCAACAGGTAGCGTACCGGAATCAGGCGGATTAGAAGAAGAAGACAATGCCACAGAAGACCCGGCAGATGAATTTTATTATCAAGGTTTACAACAAGGTTCGTTTGCAGGACAAAGCTCACTTAGCTTAGAATGGTTATTTAACTTAATATCTCAGCTTGCAGACTATGTAGCGGGATTCATGACAATGATGATAAAAATGGTCGTTGTAGGTTGGGCAAATATAATTGTTAATATAGTTACAGATGCAGTTGATGCAATAACAGGAGAAGCAGTAGAAGAGCCAGTAGAAGGTAATGGTGAAGTAGATGGAAACTCAATAGGAAATACTATTACAACTACAAATACAACTACTGGAGATACAGTAAACACATATGATGACCAAAAAATATTGGAAAATGATGAATTATATACACCAACGTCAACAGAATTACAACCAGAAGGTGATGACAAATTAACAATAGACAAAATAATCTTTAACAAAGTTCCTTTATTAGATGTAAATGTATTTTCAGATACAGCAGGTGGATATAAGTTAAAAGATGATTCATCTTTACAAATAATAAGAGATAGTGTAGCAAGTTGGTATTATATAATACGTAATATTACGATTGCAGTAATGCTAATAATATTAATATATGTAGGAATTAGAATGGCAATTACTACAGTGGCTTCTGAAAAAGCTGAATATAAAAGAATGTTAGTAAGCTGGGTTGTAGGATTTTTAATAATATTCTTAATACAATACTTCTTAATCTTAGTACTTAATATAAATTCTACAATTTTAGGTTGGATAATGAAGTCACAAAATAGCTTAGGATTTGAAGATGGAATCTATGAAACTGTAAGAAGAAAAGCATACGAAATAAAATTTTCATCTGGAATGGCTGGAACAATTCTATACATTATATTAATTATATTAATGATAAAATTCTTATATGTGTACTTAAAAAGATTTTTAGCAGTATGTATACTTATTGTTATGGCGCCAATGATGGGAGCAAGTTATGCAATTTCTAAAGTAAGAACAGGAAAAGCAAAAGCATTTACACGTTGGATGAAAGATTATACATTATTAGTTTTAATACAAAGTGTTCATGCATTAATATATACAATATTCCTAACAGTAGTACTGGAAATAACTAATGAATCACTTGCAGGAATTGTTTTAGCATTAATTGTTATGAACTTTATGTTAAAAGCAGCAAATATATTCACAAGTATATTTGGAATGGTAGGAGATAAAACAGGTTCTAAATCATTAGGAACAATTTTAGGCTCTGACCCTAAAAAAGAAATTTTTGAAAATATATTTAAAGCAAAAGCGGCAGTAGGTATGGTAGGAAGTTTTGCGGCTGGTGCTGTAGAATTTGGAAAAGACCTTAAAGATTCTTTAAAGACAGGAACAGATAGAAAAAAAGAAGTACAGGCTCAAGCTTTAGGACTTGGCAATTTAGGTAAGAAAGCACTAGGAAAAAGTTGGAGGGGCATTAAAAATATAGATGCTGCTACAGGACAATATGTTCCAACAGGTGATAAAGAAGTATTAAAATCACTTTCTCAAGACACAAAACTTGAAATGTCAAAAGTTAAAAAGGATAGAAAAAATAGTAGAAAGAAATTTGTGTCAGAGTTAAAGAAGACGCAAAATAATAAAATGTTAAATGCCTTAAAATTAACTACAGCCTTTCCATTAATGGGAATACATGGTTTTACAGATTTAGGAACAGCCAATTTAGTAACTGGAGGAGCAGACGTTATTGCAAATACTGTAAGTAGACGAACATTAAAAAATAATACGAGCAAAATACATACAGGAAAATTCCATAGAGTAGTAGAAAAAATTCCTAAGCCTTTAAGAACAGTAGGAAAGGTAGCAGGAAAAACTGTAGGCACAATAGGAAAAGCAGTAACATGGCCAGTAAGTGGAGTTGTAATAGGAGTAGGAACTGCTTTAAAAGATGGTTTGAAAACAGGAGAGAAAATACAATCCACATATGAAAATAGAATGGCTAAAATTGATGAAGCGAAAGATGCAGAATCTAAGATTATAGAGCTGTATACAAAAGGCAGAAGAGAAAAAGAAGATGAAATTAGAAACCAAAACATAGGTGGAAATAGACCGGATGAAAAAATAGTACAAGCAATGGCAAAAACTTCATTTGATGACTCATATAGAAGAACTATGGAAAATGTATACGAAGTTTCTGATATAGTAGATAGTCGTATAGATAAAGAAGATGCACTATCTAAGTATAAGGCTAGTTTAGGTTTTGACGATAGAACAATTAATAGAAGAAGCATAGAAGAAGTAAAAGCAAGAGTAAAACAAAAAGCAAGAGATAATATAGCAGCAAGAATTAGAGAAGCATATGGAACAAATAATATAGATCCAAATATAGACAGAAGAATATGTGAGGAAGTAGAAGCAAGAGTTGCTATGTTTACAGATGACCTAGATATGGAAATAGAAACGAAGATCGAAACACATAAAGAACTATTTAGTGATTTAACCTATAATACAAACATAGAAACAGACTTCTCAGAAACAATTAATACAGATACATTAAAATCTACAATAGAAGATATAATGAAAAGACATAATGCAGATAAAAAAGTAGATAGAGAAATGGAAGAGTTGAGAGATGAAATGCAGAGGTTACAAAGAATAGACAGAGAATATGCAAATTCTAAGGATAACAAAGATCATACATACTTATACAAAACAGGACCAAATGTTAAAGTACAACCAGAAAGTAGAAGTAATCTTAAAAATGTATTATCAAGTTTAACTTTTAGAAATATAGATATAAATGGGGAAAGGAGATAACATGAAAAGGAGTTTATTCAAAATACTAACAATTGTAGTATGTATAGTTACCATGCTAAATATAGTATTACCCAATATAACATATGTTGTATATGCAGATAATACAACTAATACAGCAACAACAGAAGCACAAAAGGAAGAAGTAAAAGCAACAGAAGAATATGAAAGCTGGTTAGGGGGACTTGTTGATGGTGTTGCTGGGCTACTTACATGGCCATTAAGATTATTAATTTTATCATTTGGTTATGTAATAAGGCTAATAGTTGGTGGCGTTGCTTCTATAGCTGGAGGAGAATTTAATATTAATATAAGCCCGCAAGATATTTTATTTGACAAACTAGAAATAACAGATGTAAATTTCTTTAACTTTGACAATAGTTTAAGCGAGGGAGTATTAACAATAAGAAAGAATATTGCAATATGGTATTATGCACTTAGAAATTTAGCAATAGGCATTCTACTTGCAATATTAATATATGTAGGAATAAGAATGGCTATTTCTACAGTAGCTTCAGATGAGGCAAAATATAAAGTAATGCTAAAAGATTGGCTAGTCAGTTTTATATTGGTATTTTTAATGCAATACATAATAGCATTTACCCTAAATGCTAATAATGCACTGGTAAATATTATGGAAAAAGCAATGGGAGAGTCGACAGATAATTCGATCTTTTCAGATGTAGTAGATACTTTTGCTCTGCAAGGTGCAGATCCATTCTCGTTTACAATGGGATTTGGTTCAGCAGTAGCTTTCTGTATATTAGTAGGAGTTACATTATCATTCTTAATTTTCTACATAAAACGTATGCTTACATTAGCATTTTTGGTAATTATTTCACCAATTGTTACTGTAACATATGCAATAGATAAAATGGGTGATAATCAATCACAGGCATTAAATAAATGGGTTAAAGAGTTTGTATATACGGTATTAATACAGCCATTCCAGTGTTTAATTTATATAGTGTTTGCAACGACTGCATTAACATTAATGCAAGATAAAACTTTAGGTGCAGCAATACTGGGATGTATAATGTTATTATTTATTCACCAAGCAGAGCATATAGTAAGAGGAATATTCAGTTTCGAACATGCTCATAACTTAGGCGACACATTCATGACATTAGCACTTATGAAATCACTTGGAAGCAGTCTTGGAAAAATTGGTAAAGCTGCAGCTTCTGGTGGAGGAGGTTCTGGTGCTGGAAGAGGAGCAGGTGCAGCACCTTCTACAGGTGGAACACAAACACCAAGCCAAAATAACCAAGCTAGAAACCAAGAAAAAATGGATAAGAAGATTAATAAAGGATTTAAAAAAGGAGCAAAGCAACCTTCAGCATTTAGTAGAGCAAAAGCTAATGCAGCAAAACTTGCAAATACCCCAGCGGGAAGAATTTTAACTGCAGCGCCAAAAGCTTCTATAAAAGCTGCTACAAGATTTGCTGCACCAATAGCATTTGCAGCAATGGGGGCAGGGTCTGCAGGGCTAAACGGTTCAATTATTGGATACCAAATGGGTCAAGGAGTATATACAGCTGGTAAATCGGCTAGAGTAGCAGCACAAAGAAAAGCAAACATAAAGACAGCAGAAAGAGCACAACTTGGAAGTAATTACAATAGTTTTGTGGAAAGTAGAGGCTTACAAAATAACCCAGAACTTGCAAAAACACAATTTGAGGCAATTGCAAGAGATGTTCTAAAAGGAAGAGAAGTTAATGACTTTAGAGATGAAGATCGACAACTAGCACAAAGTTTAACACAATTTAAAAATTCATTTGAACAAATGGGAGCGTCAACAAAAAATATTGCAAAAAATATGGAAAGAACAATGATGAAAATGCAAGAATTACAAGCAAGACAAAACGGAAATGGTGGAGGAAATGCTTAATATATAAATAGTGGAAGGAGCAAATATGAGCTTTATAGATACTAGGTTAAAAATAAGAAGATTTTTTAAAAAGTATAAGAAAGTTATAATATTTATTATTATATTGTGGGCAATAATATTTTTAGTAAACTATGTTTTAAAAAACATGCCAGAAGAAGAGATTCCAGAAACAACTTACGAACCAAATATATCTGTTATGACAGATGATGAAGTTCCAGAAAAGTGGCAAGAAACAATAGAAAGTACTATAGATACATTTGTTAAAAGATGTAATAATAAAGAATATGAAGCAGCATATAATATGCTTTCAGATGACTGTAAAGAAGAGGTATATCCATCATTAAATTCCTTCCAAAAATACGTAGATGCAAGATTTAAAGAAAAAAGAGCATATAGTATTCAAAACTTTTCTAATGTGGGTAAGCAATATATATATGATGTAAATTTAATGGAAGATTTAATGGCAACAGGTTTAACAGGACAGAATTTTTATTATGATGAAGAAAAATTTGTATTTACAGAAGATGATAAAACTTTAAAACTTTCAATAAATGGATTTGTTAGGAAAACAGATTTAAATATGTTTGCAGAAGATGAAAACTTAAAGATAAATATATATAGTAAAAATGTATTTTATGACCACGAAACCTATAAAGTTACTATAACAAATAGGTCGAGCCATCCAATAGTAATTGCAGATGGAACTACAAAAAATGAAGTAACATTGTATACAGGAGAAGATAATAGAAATGAAAAATCTGTAGGTTCATATGGAATAGTGTTAAAGCCAAATGAAACGAAAAGTTATACATTTTTATTTAATAAATATTGTGATGATGGAAGAGCACCAGAATATATGATGTTTAATGATATTAGAGTATTACGCTCATATTCTGGAAATGAAAGTACAAAACAAGAAGAACTAGATAATGCAATTAGAAGATATACATTAAGAATGAATTTCCATACTAAATAATGGAGGTGGCAAGATTTGGAAGACGAGAATTTAAATGACGCAACACAAGTGGGACAAAGCTCTGGCGCAGAAAAAGTAGATAAAGCAGGAAGAGCAACAGCAGGAGCTGTTAAAAAAGGAAAGATGTTGGCTAAAATAATAAAAAGTTTAAAAGGTTTAGGAGCATTAGGTACTATAGCTATAATAGCAATAGTAATTATTATAGTAATTATTATTGCTACAGGTCTTATAGCATATGTAACAGAAGGTCCTGGCCTTTTAATAAACAAAGTTTCAGACATTGCAACCTCTTTTTTTACGGAACTAAAAACGTTTTATTCTGGTAACTCTGCAAGATTTGGAAGTGAACCTCAAAAAGAATTAGCAGAATATTTAACAAATATGGGGTATAAGCCTTATGAATTTGGTTTTGGTAAATATACAGATGAAGATGGGAATTTTATAGAAAATGGCGATTCGGAAGAAGCAACCATGAATAGTAAATATTTAAATGCTTATTTAACAGCAGATTATAATACATATGTACCTCGTGAAAAATTTAAAGTACTAGTATCATCTGTATTACATGTAGTAGGTGATATAGGTGGATTTTTATTAGGATTTGAAACCCAAAAAGATACAGCAGTGCCACAATTTGGTATGTTAGTATTTGATAAAAACGACTATTCAAATGGTGAAGAAAGTCTTGAGGGAATGGGATTTTTTGATTCTGTTGATACAGATGTAGAAAGTAAAACTCTAACATTTGCTGCATGGGAAGGATTATTTAAAAAAACATATTATACATATAATATGGAAGGATGGACTGCAAGATATGGAAAACCAATAGAATTATCTTTAGCACTACATATTGCAACAATGGCACCAGACTTAGTATATAGATTAGACATGGATGCAGAAGAGGATACACAAATACTTATTGGAGCAGTTACAACAGAGGCAAATATAAAATTTGAATATCATGTAAATACTATGCCAGAAGGTGGAACCAATTTTGGAGGAATAGATGATAGTTTAGAAGATTTAGATAACCATTTACAAGGAGAAACTCGCAAATTAACAGTAGGAGACTTGCAAACACTTAAAGATTTTATAGAAAGCAATAAGGTGTCTAAGACAGTAGAGAATGTAAAAGCAGGTTATTCTAACTATGAAGCATTTTTAAATGCGTCATTAGAAGATGGAAGAAATAAAGAGAATATTCAGGAAAATGAAGCTCTGTTACAAAGATATGATTCTTCTGATGTTACAGCAATTATTAATTATGAGTTTAGCTTAGAGAACTTTTTTAATAGAGATTTAGATGGTGCAATTGCTAAAGTAAAAAAGGAGAATGAAGAGATTACCTTTTACACAGATGAAGTTGGTAAATCTTACGCAGAAATCGTAGGAAAGACAGTACATAGTCATTCTATAACTGGATGGAAATATGATGGTACTACAACAGGTATTATGGATAAATTTTATAAACAATACGAAAAAGCAAAGACTCATTTAGAATCACCAGGAGGAGAATCTATTACAGATGAAGAGGCAAAAGACTTATTTACTTTATTACAAGAGGAATTTTCAAAAATAAAGGATAATGTTAAAGCAGATGTTGACAAATTAATTGAATATGACAAAAAAACCAGTGACAAAGTTAAGGAATTAGAAAAGGAATTAGAAAAAATAGGATTAACTACAGATGCTATAGATGCTGCAATTGATTATAATAATGGAGAAGGAACAGGAGAAGGAACTAAAGTACAAAGGATTCAGCCATATATAAAAAACGTAACAAAACATTGGTATCGAGACATTATATT
Source organism: uncultured Clostridium sp. (assembly GCA_900552655.1). Classification (GTDB taxonomy): domain Bacteria; phylum Bacillota; class Clostridia; order TANB77; family CAG-508; genus Merdicola. The sequence goes on along the minus strand of USAE01000015.1, from coordinate 6,903 downwards.
CAAAGCCGAAAATGGTGAATATGATAATTATGACGCATATTCTACTAGTAACGGCGAGCAAACATATGAGAACCAATTTCAACCAGTTGCCCAATCTGATGACTCAGCTTTAGCACCAAATGATAAAGGAGCATTTTATACAATAGAAACTGTTCAAGCAGGTGGAGAAATGGTGCAGGTAAGAGATGCTATAAGAGGAGAAACTAATGAACACACAAAAGAATTATTTGCAGGAACAGCAGATAAACCTGCTAAATACTTCATATATGATGGAAGTATTAATACAGCTAAAAAAATAGATGAATTAAGAAAAGTATATGATGAGGCATATTCAGCTGCATGGGATACAGTACAAATTGATTCAACTGCAAGGGCAGCAGCAGAAGAAGCAGTAGAACAAAAAGAAGCAGAAGATGGAACAAACTTCTATAAAGAAGTTAATGTTAGACAAAATGCACTAGAAGCATTTGCAATACTAGAAAATTCTAAAACAGAAGATTCAGAATATATTTTAAGAGATTTAAAAAGATTATTCCTAGACTTAGGATATTTTACAAAAGAAGATTTTATAAAAGAAGAAACTCATGTATTCCAATGGCCAATTAGTGGATATGTAAATACTTACTGGCCACAAAGAAGATATGAAAAGCAACAAGCAGATTATGGAACCTTAATTAGAAGTAAGGTGTCAACAGATAACATAAATGCGGGAAAAGAAGCAGATGGTAGTGAAAGAATTAAGGAAGATGAAGAAGTACAAATATATAAACCTAACTTTAACCATGATGCTACAGCAGGAGGAGAAAACGAAGAAGAAGAAAACAATACTGAAATGACGGATAACACACAAGATTTTACTACTAAATTTTTAGACGCAGCAAAAGAGATTACTACATATGTAAAAGAGAATGGATTTACTTATGGACCAGCAGAATATATACCGCCTAAAAGTGATGGTTCAACAAATTCAGATGGAATAAAAAGAATAAGCTGTGATAGATTGGTTTCTTGGGCGTTATATAAATGTGGATATACAGACCAACCAGAACACGGTCTAACAACAACATCTTCAGCTAGTCCATTAATGGATTACTGTAAAGAAAAAAAATTTGAAAGAATAGAAGATGTAAATGAAGTTCAAGCAGGAGATATTGTTTTCGTAGGAGAAACAAATTCAGATAAATCTAGTGCTTCACATACATTTATAGCTGCAGGAAAAGAGTCAAGATATGATTGTGGTAATACAGATAGAATTCAATTAACAGGAGCATATAGTTCTTACCAAAGTCAACCTTTTAATGAGCCAATTACAGAATTTATATGTGCTTATCGTCCAGAAGGAGATGGAAAGACAGGTGCAATAGATGGTTTCGAAAAAGACTTAAATGTGGTTTCACCGGTAACTGGAGAAATTATAGAAGAAGGTGAAGACTATATAAAAATAAAAGTATTAGATACATCAGCTATTCCAGAATATGAAGAGTTCTATAATGAATATAAGGGTATTTGTACAGGCTTTACAATGTATATAAGAGGATTTAAAAAAGGAACTATTGATGAAAACGTGGCATCTGAATACCAAAAAGTAAAGCATACAAATAGATATTTTATAGAGAATGGATATGCAGATGATTATGAGGAAGTAGAGCCAATAGCAAAAGAATTTGAAGAAGCTGAAGAGAAAAGAATGGAAGCACCAGCTTATTTGGAAAAAGATGGAAAAAGATACATAAAAGAAGGTACTGTAATAGGTACAACAACGTCTTCAGATTTAGGTTTATATTTGATGAATAGAGAAAATTCTATTGTAGAAGATGTTGAGTCTTACATAAGACTGGTAAAGAAAAAATTGGATACAGACTGGGCATATTTTTATTGGATTCCATATGAATCTGGAGGAACAGATGGTGAAGGAAATGGACCAGAGGCTGTAGGCTGGACTACTCCTGGAGAGTTGGCAGTAGGAATTTCTCAATGGACAACTACTCACAAAGCTGGAGCTCCAAATAATATTCCGGATTTTTGCAAAGCAGCTATAGATCTAAACCCAGGATTGTGTTCAGAATTACAACAATTTGTTGGAAAAAGTATTGATGAAATATTAGCTTTAGAGCCACAAATAAAATCTGCATTTAAATCGATATGTTCAAAAGATAGAGATGGATTTATGGAAGTACAAATGCAAGTTACAATAAATCAATATTTAATAGATCCATATACTGGTACAGATAAAGAGTGGATACTGGAAAGAGATCCAATAATGCAAGGAACATTAATGTCTTTACTTAACTGGGGAATGGGAGACAAATTCTGGCTTTCAACATTTTCTCAATCAGATTCGGATGAACAAGCAACAAAGGCATTATTAACAAAAGCACTGGGGGTTAGATCGACAGCAGGATACTTAACTCCAAGATGGACATCTCAATATGTTCTTGCGAAAGACGCTTTAACAGGAGCTATAGATGAAGAAGGAATAATAAATTGGATAAAAACAAAACAGCCAGCTGACAAATATGGAGAAGGACAAAACATGTCTGCGCTACCTTAAGAAAAAAGAGAGGTAAAATATGAAACATATAAAATTTTTATTAATAATTATGGTAATATTAAACTTAGTATTTTCTATAACATTAATGATAGAGTATAAGCAACTAAAAAAGGAAATTGCTAATATAAGTGTAAGGAAAGAAATAAAAGAATTTTCTAAAAAAACTGAAAACATAATATATGTAACTAATGGCAATGCATTTAATTCAAAATATAATGGAAATATGACAAGTACACAATTAAGCAAGAAGATTTCAGATTTTATGACTTATACAGTTCCTAAAATTGCTCTGGATACAAAAAACATGACAACTAAAGAGGAAAAAAGGCAATACTATGAAAAAGAAAGTATGAGAAAATTAACAGGGATAAAAGAAGAAGAAATTGAAGAGTTCTATGCTTTGGTTAATAAAATAAAAGATATGGGAGAATCAAATTTAGAATTTGAATCAGCAGAGTATGATGAAAATACAATAAAAGAAGTAAAAGAAAGAAGATTATCTGCTGTATTGATGATAAAATATAAAAACGTGGATAAGAAGTTAAATTGCTATATTACAGCTAGCTATACTTCAGAATTTGTAAGTTTTTTTTCAAATGATTCTAACTAGGCTATAGGAGGATAGAATGAAAAATAAAAAAGAAATAAAAAGAAGAAACCAAAAAATATTGTTAATAATATTAATAACGATTATATTAATATGGACAATAATTAATATTTCTACTATATTTAAATTAATGGAAATGGCAAAAAAATTAAAAGATAGAACAACAGAGAATACAACTAATACAACTGTAGAAGAAAATAAATTAACTAAAGAAGAGATAGAACAAAATACAAACGAATTAGAGATAGCAGATTTAAAAGATAAAGATGAAAGAACTAGAATACAGCAATATTGTGGAAAGTTCATAAGATATATAGAAAATAAAGAATATGATAAAGCCTATAACTTATTATATCCAGATTTTAAAAATAATTATTTTAAAACGGTAGAAAACTTTAAAAAATATGCAGAAGAAAAATTTCCACAAACTCTAATTGCAGTAGAATATAATAATATAGAAAGACAAGGACAATATTATATACTATTTACTACAATAAAAACACCTTTAAATGTAGATTATTCTATGGATCAAAAGTTTATACTAATAGAAAATGGTTTTAATGATTTTAAAATATCATTTGATGTAAAACAATAATAAGTGAGGGATGCATATGTCAAAAGAAGATTTAGCTGAAAGATTACAACTACAAAACGAAAGAATTAAGGAACTAGAAGAAAAAATAAAGAAATTAGAAGATGAAGAAAAAGATGGTAAATATTTAATGTCATTAAAAGAGAAAGTAATGACAGATCCAACAAATGGCAAGGAAATAGAAAATATATATTCTTTATCAGATTTAGAAATAGAACAAATAAAAGTAAAAGCAAAACAATTAGCTTTAGTGGCATATGAAACTGGTAATTATGAAATATATAAAAACTATGATCTAATAGCTCAAAAAAATGAGCAAGGGTTAATAGAAATAACTGAAGAGTATAAAAGAGAATTAGAACAAGTAATACCAGCACAATACTTAAATTTAGAAAATATAGATCCAAAGGAATTAGAAGAATTATCTAAAAAAGAGGAAAAAACAGATTTAAATAAGGCAGAAAAAGAAAAGGAACAAGAAGAAACTGTAAACAAGATGCAAGAAGATACAGGATTGGAAATAGTTTCTCTAGTAAAGATTGAAGATGAAAATTTTTCTAAGGAAGTTGTAGGTAGAGAAACAGGATATGCAGACCAATATATGGGGGTTACAAAAGATGGTACTATTTGCTTACTTGGACTAAGACCAGACAATAAATTTGAACTTAATCCAGACTTTTATGGTGCAAGGACTGCAAGAACAGATGAACAACCAGGAGAATGTGGAGAAAGTAGTGTAGATATGGTTGTACCAAGAAAAGATGGAAAGACTTCTAGTTTAGGTATAGATATAAACTATGGAGAAATAACATTAACAAATAGAAATACAAGTGAGCCTATAGAAACTTCTAATTATAAGCCATCAGAGATGGATATAGAAAAATATAGACTAGAAGAGGAAAAGGGTTCAAAAGAAGATATAGAAAAGAAAATAGCATTAGAAGAAGAAAGAAAAAAAGAAGCTAAAATAAAAGAAGAACAGGCTAAGGCAGAAGAAAAAGAAGATCATGGATGGCCAGGAGAAAGAAAAAGATATTAATTATATTTTTTAAAAAGAAAACTAAGATACTGCTAAAATAGTAAAAAAAGAAAATATTAGTTAAAAGAATAAAAATCACCTATTTGAATATATTGAAATAGGTGATTTTTGTGTTGTATAGAAGAATTTTTATTATAGTTATAATTTTAATTTTTAGTTTTACAAGTATTTCGTATGGTGATGATATAGAAAGTCAAGAATTTTCAAGTTGGCAAAGCGAAGAAATGCAAACGTCTAATTGTAATGCAGAACCAAAGATTAATTCTCGTGCTGGTATTATATATGATAGGACATCTAAAAAAGTGATATGGGGAAAGGCTGAGAATGAAAAAAGACCTATGGCATCTACTACTAAAATAATGAGTGCTATAGTAGTACTAGAAAATGCTAATTTAAATGATGTAGTAATAGTATCAAAAAAGTCTGCAGGAACAGGTGGATCTAGATTAGGACTTAAAAGTGGCGATAAAATTACAGTAAATGATTTGTTGTATGGACTATTATTAGTTTCTGGTAATGATGCTGCTGTAGCACTAGCAGAATATGTTGGTGGAAGTGTGGAAGGATTTTCGAATAAAATGAATGCAAAGGCAAAAGAACTAGGCTTAGAAAGTACACATTTTATTACTCCACATGGACTAGATATGCAAGAACATTATACAACTGCCTTAGAACTTGCTGAAATGACAGATTATGCTTTAGAGATAAAGAAGTTTGCAGATATTGTTAATACTAAAAGCATAACTATATCTATTAACGGACAAAGTAAAATGCTAAATAATACTAATGAATTATTAGGAAATTTAGAAGGTGTAAATGGCGTAAAGACTGGGTTTACTAATGGCGCTAATAGGTGTTTAGTAACATCGGTAAATAGGGAAGGAATGAATATAATTACAGTAGTTTTAGGTGCAGATACTAAAAAAGATAGAACAAAAGATAGTGTACAATTAATTGAGTATGCATATAAAAATTATGAAATATATAATTTAGAGAAAATGATACAAGAGGAATACGCAGAATGGAAAAAGATAAATGAAAGTAGAATAGAGGTTATTAAAGGAAAGAAAAATAATTTAACAACTATTTTACAAGAAGTAGATAATACATATTATCCAATAAAAAAGATAGATAAAGATAATATAAATATAAAAATTTACAATATAAAAGAAGTTTCTGCTCCTGTGCATAAAAATGCATATATAGGAAAGCTATGTGTTTATATAAAGGATGAAAAAATATTAGAACTAGACATTTGCGCAGAAAAGGAAATAGATAAATTAGGATTTTTAGATTACCTAAAAATATTTGTTACTAATAATATAAGTAATATGGAAAAGGGAGTATAAGATGTTAATTAATCAAATTATTTGACTTTTTCTAATAATCTGTGTATAATAAAAATAGAAAATGAGAAACCACAAAGTGGTTGCCGATGAAAAGTTTAAATAACCATTCGACCGTGCAAAGCAGAATGGTTATTTTTTTATTTGCTCAAAATTATCACTAATGCAATAATCAAGGCAATAGCTATGATAGTAACTCCTACTAATCCAAAGAATAGTAGATATATTATATGTAATAATAAAGTTTCCATAGCACCACCTCGCTTTCTCACAGATGTAACTGTGTAATATGTAAGGTGGCAACGCACTCCGCTTATTCTCATTTTCTTGGTAAGTACTATACAATATTTTTTTATAAAAAGCAAGAAAACAAGGAAAAGTTTTACATTCCTTTGATGTATAACTTTTCCTTGTTTTTTCATTTCCGTTTTCTTTTATAAAATCAGTATGTTAATATTATTTTGCATTTAAAAATTGAATTTGAACACTTTTCAATTTTTGAATGTAATTTTCTTATTTTTGGAGGCGACACTCGGATTCGAACCGAGGATTAGAATTTTGCAGACTCGTGCCTTACCACTTGGCTATGTCGCCATATAATAAATTATATTAATATATAATATGCAACAAATAAAAAAATAGTACATAAAAACTAATATATAAAAATATAGAGAATAAAAAGATGTGATATAAAGATATGGTGAAAAAATAAATATAAATGGTAAAATTAAATTACCGTTTTGTGAAAAATAAAAAAGACACATATTA